>DATLGV010000683.1:0-2620 GCA_035540275.1 Acidovorax sp.
GTATTCGACCGCCTTCACGTCGTGGTTGGTGGTCTTCTCGAAGTTCTTGATCGCCTGCGCGTCGGCCTCGCTGAAGTTCTGCACCAGCGCACGCAGGTGGCTGCGGGCGCCCTCCGACAAGGGCGCGAATTCCGCGAAGCCGGCGTCCGACAGCGCGATGAACCACTCGACCTCGACCTGCACGCGGCGGTGCATGAGGCCGAACTCGGACAGCAGCGGGCGCAGGGCCGCGACCTTCGCGGCATAACGGCCGTCCAGCGGCGACAGGGCGGTGATGGTGGACAGGCTCATGGCGCGCCATTGTAGGCGGGGTGGGTCGGCGGGGTTTGTGGGGGCTGCGCATCAGTCAGCCGCGCGCGGGGCGGCTGTCGATAGAATCAAACCCGAATTGTTCAGCATCCCGCGCACTGGAAGACACACCATGAAATTGATCGGAGCCACCACCAGCCCCTACGTGCGCAAGGTACGTATCGTGATGGCTGAGAAAAAGCTCGACTACCAGTTCGTGCAAGAAAACGTCTGGGCAGACGACACCCACATCTCCGCATCCAACCCCCTGGGCAAGGTGCCCTGTCTGGTGATGGAAGGCGGCGAGGCCGTGTTTGACTCCCGCGTGATCGTCGAATACCTCGACACCCTGTCGCCCGTGGGCAAGCTCATCCCCACGCAGGGCCGCGAGCGCGCGGAGGTCAAGACCTGGGAGGCCCTGGCCGACGGCGTGATGGACGCCGGCATCCTGGCCCGCCTGGAAGCCACCTGGGTCCACCGCAAGGACAGCGAGCGCAGCCAGGCCTGGATCGACCGCCAGCTGCTCAAGGTGAACGATGGCCTCAAGTCCATGAGCCAGGGGCTGGGCGACAAGCCTTATTGCAGCGGCATCCACCTGAGCCTGTCGGACATTGCCGTGGGCTGTGCCTTGGGCTGGCTGGAGTTCCGCTTCCCCGAGATCGCCTGGCGCAACGAATACCCCAACCTGGGCAAGCTGCTCGACAAGCTGATGCAGCGCCCCAGCTTCGCGGACACCAAGCCGGCCTGATCCTGTCCCTGGGCTGCCGGGAGCCCCCCTGGCGAGCCCGTCCTCCCAACGAGTGCGGCGGGTCTTTGCGGGTCTGGCCCCCGGCTTGCCGTATGCTCCTGGGCGTATGAACGAAATGGTTCAAAACCCACCCTCCACCGCAGGCAGCAGGGCGACCCGCCAGCGCGCAGCGCGCGAGGCCGCGGCCACGCCGGGCGCCGACCGGGTGCGCGTGAACGACCCGGACCGCACCATGGCCAACATCCTGCAGGTGGCCACGGCGGAGTTTGCCGACAAGGGGCTGGCCGGGGCCCGCATCGACGAGATTGCCGCACTGACCAGCACCAGCAAGCGCATGATCTACTACTACTTCGGTAGCAAGGAAGGTCTGTACGTGGCAGTACTGGAAGACGCCTATCGCCGCATCCGGCGCATCGAGTCCGAACTGCACCTCGAAGATCTGGCGCCCGAGCAGGCCCTGCGCACCCTGGTCGGCTTCACGGTGGACTACCAGCTCGCCAACCCCGACTTCATCCGGCTGGTGATGAACGAGAACATGCACCGGGGCGAGTACATCACCCAATCCGCCACGATCCAGGAGCTGAACATCCCGGTCATCCATGCGGTGCGCGACGTGTACCAGCGCGGCGTGGCGGCGGGTGTTTTTCGTCCGGATGTGGACCCCGTCGATCTGCACATGTCCATCTCGGCGCTGTGCTTCTTCAACGTGGCCAACCGGCACACCTTCGGCGCGATCTTCAAGCGCTCGCTGGATTCGGCCGCCGCCACGGCGCAACGCCGTGAATCGATCATCGAGATGATCGTGCGCTTCCTGCGGCCCTGATTCGACGCAGCACCCCGGGACGCTGCGCAGCGCCCGGTGCGTGCCGCGCCACTGCGCCAGCCCGGAGTGCGCACTCCGATCTTCCCCATCCGCGCATTGCGCGCCCCGGCCCAGGGCCGCCGCGGCCTCAGCCGCCAGTACAGGGTTTGCACCTAGATTAAATACTAACCAGTTCGTACAAAATTTGATCCAGTACAACACAAGGACTGGAAACACCATGCTTGCATTGGCAGACCGCTGGCTGGGGAGATACACCCGCGCACTCGATGTGCTGTCTGGCCTGTGCCTGGCCGTGATGGTGCTGCTGGTGTTCGGCAACGTGGTGTTGCGCTACACCCTGAACTCCGGCATCACGGTGTCCGAAGAACTCTCGCGCTGGCTGTTTGTGTGGCTGACCTTCATGGGGGCCGTGGTGGCTCTGCGCGAGCATGGCCACCTGGGCACCGATGTGCTGGTGTCGCGCCTGCCCCCCGCGGGCAAGAGGGTCTGCCTGGTACTGGCCCAGGTCGCCATGCTGTATGTGTCCTGGCTGCTGCTCAAGGGCAGTTGGGCGCAGATGGTGATCAACGCCGAGACCGAAGCACCGGTCACCGGGGCGTCCGTGGGCATCTTCTATGCCAGCGGCGTGCTCATGGGCGCGTCGGCCATTGCCATTTTGCTGCGCGATCTGTTGCGCACGCTGTTCGTTCCGCTGAGCGAGAACGAGCCGGTCATGGTGCAGGAAAGCGAAGAGACCGCAGCGCTGGCACACCGCAGCGAGG
>DATLGV010000684.1:0-2513 GCA_035540275.1 Acidovorax sp.
CCGGACGCTGGGGTGTCGCCTGCCGCGGTCGACGACGCAGGCGCCTTCTGGCCGTCCACGGTGAACACGTCGGTGAGGTTGTTGTAGACGATCAGGGCGCCAGTGATCTCGTCGTTCAGTACCGACCCACGGTAGCGGCGCAGTTCGGCGCGGGTGATGAAGCGCACGTTGTCGGCCTTGCCGTCGTATTCGATGACCTCGCTCTCGCCTTCGATGAACTCGTCCGGGGCCCCAGGCAGGGTGTCGCGCTTCTGGCGGAAGAACGCCCGCTTGCCCGCCTCGGCCGTGACCACGCCGTACTGGTAACCGTCGGCGTCCTGGCGCACATCCAGCCGCGCGCCGCGCAGCACGATGGTGCCCTTGGTCATCACCACGCGGCCCGAGAACACGCTGGTCTGCTTGAGTTCATCGTGGCGCAAGGCGTCGGCCTCGATGTTCATGGGCTTGGCACGGTCGGCTTTTTCGGCGTGGGCCATGCCCGCAGGGCCGGTCAGGGCTGCGAGCACAAGGAGGGGGAGTAGGCGGTGGGTCATAGGGCACGAATCTTGCAATGATTGTAGCCACCCGATGGCACCCGCCCGAAAAAAAAGCCCGCGTCAGCGGGCTGGAGCGCCTGGCCAAAATCGCTATGGACAGGCCCTTGTACGGCTTGCCGACAGCGTCGGCACCTTGTCAGGCCTTGCGCGCCGTGGACGCCAGGTACTCGACCACCTGCAGCACCGTCTGCATGCTGCCAGCCATCGTACCGTCGGTATAGTACTTGCCGGCCACGCCCATGGAGGGCACGCCTTCGACGCCGTACGCATCCTGCAGCTGCGAGGCGCGGCGCACCTGGTTGGCCACGCTGAAGGAGCTGTAGATTTCCTTGAACTTGGCGGCGTCCACGCCCTGCTGGGTCACCCAGGCCAGGATTTCGTCGTCCTTGGCGAGCTTGGCCCTCTCCACATGGATGGCGCGGAAGACCTTGGCGTGCAGGGCGTCGAGCTTGCCCATGCCTTCGAGCGTGTAGAACAGCTTTTGCTGGGGCACGAAGCTGGCGTTGAACGCCACGGGCACGCGGCGGATGGAGAGGTCCTTGGGTGCGGCCTTGACCCAGGCGTCCAGCGCGGGTTCGAAGGCGTTGCAGTGGGGGCAGCTGTACCAGAAGAACTCGATCACATCGACCTTGCCGGCGGGGGCATCGGGGGCGACGGGCTTGTCCAGCCGCTTGAAGTCCTTGCCCTCCTTGAACTGGCGGGCCTGCGCCATGGCGGGGTGGGCCGCTGGCAGCGTCAGGGCAGAAGCGGCAACCGCCGAGGCGGCGGACAAAGAAAACTCACGGCGTTTCATGACAAAGACTCTCCTGGTTCAGGTATGCGGGATGTGAGACATCCCTTTACAAAAAGTTCAGCCCTGGCGGCGGCGCCGCATCCACGGGCCCCTGTTCACGGTCACTGTCGCGGGCCGATCAGCGCTGCACACGCACCAGCGCCGATTCCAGCCCGGCGCCATCGAGTTTCTCTTTGAGCACCTCGGCATCGTCACGCTTGGTGAAGGGGCCGATGCGCACCCGGAACACCACCCGGCCATTTTGCTCACGCTCGCTCACGCGGGCCTCCCAGCCCAGCATGGCCAGCTTGGCGCGCTGGGCGTCGGCATCGGCCTGGGTGCGGAAGGCGCCCGCCTGCACAAAGTAATCAAACGGGTCCACGCTGCCCTTGGCCGCTGCCTTGGCCACGGCCAGGTCGCCCAACGGGTCTGCGCCCGGCTTGCTTTCGGCCTTGGCCTCGGCTTTGGCGTCTGGCTTGCTCGCTGCGGATTTGGCCGCAGAGGCGGCGGCGCGCACATCGGGGGCCGGTGCCGATGCGGGGGCTGACGCGGCCGCTGCCACCGGGGGCGCAACGGGGCGGGCCGGGTTCTTGCCATACAGCGGCGAGTTCGGGTCCCAGTTCTTGTTTTTCTGGGACTCCGCAGCGTCCATGTCCGCGCCCCGGCCGTTGCCCTTGTTCAGGAACGGAACCGGCACCTTGGTCACGTACACGGCCACGGCCAGCGCCGCGCCCAGGCCCACGATGACCCCGACGATGAAGCCGACAATGGTCCGGCCCGTCTGTTGCTTTTTCATATTGGTAGTAACTGCTTACATTCTGGCCGGGGCCGACACGCCCAGCACCGCCAGGCCATTGTGCAATACCTGGGCGGTGGCGGCGACCAGTGCCAGGCGCGCCTTCTTCACCGCTTCGTCGTCCACCAGGATGCGCTCGGCATCGTAATAGCTGTGGTAGCTGGCGGCCAGGTCGCGCAGGTAGAAGGTCACGTCGTGCGGCGCCTCGCCCTCGGCGGCGGCAGTAAGCATCTCGGGGTACTTGGCCAGCTGCAGCATCAGGGCCTGGGCCTGCGGGCCTTCCAGCGCCGATAGCTGAACGTCCTTGAGCGCAGCCACGTCGCCACCGCCCGCCTCCTGCCACGCGCGCAGCACCGACTGGATGCGCGCATGCGCGTACTGCACGTAGTACACCGGGTTGTCGTTGTTC
>DATLGV010000685.1:0-1646 GCA_035540275.1 Acidovorax sp.
CACACAGTCTCGGGGCAAAGCAGGCCAGGGTGCCAGGGTGCCAACCGGCCCGACGCGGTGGTAACCCACGGCTTGGCAATGTCCGCAGCGTGATCCGCAGAAAATCCATGCTTCACGCCATCAGGCGCACCACCAAAAACCACCATGGCAATTTACTGTATCGGCGACATCCAGGGCTGCGACAGCGCACTGGAGCGCCTGCTGGACACCATCGGCTTTTCCGCCAGTCGCGACACGGTGTACCTGCTCGGGGACCTCGTCAACCGAGGCCCCGATTCCGCCGCCGTGTTGCGCCGCTGCGTGCGCCATGGCGACGCCATCCGCTGCCTGCTGGGCAATCATGACCTGCACCTGCTGGCCGCAGCGCACGGCGCACGCAAGCCCTCACGCCGCGATACCTTGGCGTCGGTACTGGACGCCCCCGACCGCAACGCGCTGCTCGGCTGGCTGCGACAGCAACCCCTGGCACGCACGCACGAGCATGCCGGTCAGCCCCTGTTGATGGTGCACGCGGGCGTCGTACCCGACTGGACCGCCGCCGACACCCTGGCGCGCGCGCAGGAGGTCAACGCCGTGCTGCGCGGCCCGGACCTGCCCGCCTTCCTGCACACCATGTACGGCAACACGCCGGACCGCTGGAGCGACGCCCTCACCGGCACGGACCGGCTGCGGGTGATCGTGAATGTGCTGACGCGCATGCGCTTTTGCACCGCAGACGGTGTGATGGATTTCGAAAGCACCGAGAGCGCCAGCGCCGCCCCTGCGGGCCTGATGCCCTGGTTTGAGGTGCCAGGGCGGCGCACGGCCGGCACGCTGACGGCCTTTGGCCACTGGTCCACGCTGGGCTGGCTCAACCGCAGCGACCTGCTCGGGCTGGACACGGGCTGTGTGTGGGGGGGCTGCCTCTCGGCCGTGCGCTTTGGCGCGACGCTGGCCGAGCGCGAACTGCTGCAGGTGCACTGCGAGCAGGCCCAGGCCCCGGGCTGAGACCCGGTGGATGGCCCCACAAGCGCCCGCCAGCATGCTGCGCGCCGCCGCAGGCTCAAGACGGCACGGGCTCCAGCAAGGCCGACATGGCGGCAGACTGCCAGATGCCGCCATCCTGCCCGGCAATCAGCACAGCCAGCCCCGGCATGCGCTGCGCCAGCGCTCTGCCCGCCTGGGGGCCCCGCACCATCAGCGCTGCGCCCAGTCCGTTGACAGCCGCCACATCCCGCGCCACCAGGCTCACGCCATGCACGCCCGATGCCGGGCGCCCTGTGCGCGGGTTGAGCACATGGTGCTGGCGCTGGCCTTCGTGGAAAAAGAAGCGCTCATAGTCGCCTGACGAGGCCACCACACCAGGGCCGGCCACGGCCACAACGCCCAGCAGGCGCTCGGGAGACCGCGGATCGCGCAGGCCCACGCGCCAGGGCCGGCCTTGCCACAACCCCTGGGTCAGCACGTCGCCGCCGCCGTTGATCATGGCGTTCTCGACCCCCTCGGAGCGCAGCACGTTCATGCCCGCTTCGAGAATGGGGAGTTTGGCGATGCCGCCCAGGTCCAGCGCCATGCCCTGGCGGGCCAGGTAGGCAGAGCCTGCGGCAACGTCCAGCACCAGGCTGCGCGCATCCACCAACGGCAGTTGCCGCGCGATCTCGCTGGCG
>DATLGV010000686.1:0-6061 GCA_035540275.1 Acidovorax sp.
GGCGCGGTGCGCAGTGGATAGCCCGGCTATCCACAAGCGCCGCAACGCCGCAGACCGCCCGGCAAGGCACTTGCCCGAAGGGTTGGAGTGAAATCGGGCGATTGGACGCCCCGGCTGCTTGCATGGGCATGAGCCCATGCGGCGCATCCGAAGCATCCACTCCTTCCGATTGCACTCCAATGCAATCTCCAAAAAGACTTGGAACAGGTTCTGAGAACCTGTGGACGATCGCCCGGGCTCGCCTGCCGGCCGGGGCCGTCCAGGCGTCATCGCTCTGCGCTCAGCGCGCCATTTTGAACAAGGCCACCGTCACCGCGACCTGGGACTCATCCAATGCGGTCGGGACATTTGAACCAAAGGCCATGCGGTCATCAATGGGCCAGATCTGGCCGGGATTATTGGCGGTGAGATCGTTGGCCAGGCTGGCATCGCGCAAACTGCCGAAACGCGCGTCGCTGCGGCCGTCGATCTGCTGATCCAGTGCTCCGGCCAGCGAAAACGTGACCCCGTTCACCACCATCACGTTACGCGGCCGAGACACATAGTTGCCCACCGTGTCCGCAGGTTCCGCCCACGCGACGTTGCGAAAACAGACACGGGCCTCTTGCGGATTGCCATTGCTGTCAAGGTAGGCATAACGGTCCTGCTGACCTTCAGTCCGGCCGGTGGGAATACGAATACCCGCCGCCAGAAATGCGTTGATCATCGCACTGCCACACAACTCGGTGCCTGCGGGCGTCACGGCACCGTTGATCTGCCCGGTTGGATTGGTCGCATTGTCCCCAGGCGGCCGGCCCACCCCATTGAGATAGGCCTCGTAGGCGAGTTGCCACCCCTGGATGAAATCCGTGGACAAGCGCTGGTTGGCGGCGGAGCGCTGCAGGTCGCGGCCCACCGCCACAGCCCCGATCACCAGGCCGATGACCACCAGCGCGATGCTCAGCTCAAGCAGCGAGAAGCCGCGCTGCCGCCGATGGATTTTTCTGTGAAACAAGATATGGGTCGGGATCATGATGGTGCTCATCGAGCGAAAGTTTCAGTAGCCAATGGCGTCAGCAGTCAGAGCATTGCGATTGACGGAGGTCGCCAGATCGGTGATGGCCGTTGTACGCGTGGCGAAATCCGTATGCACGGTCTTCGCTTCTGCCACAGCTTTGACGGCGTCGTCCATCGCCTTGATGGACAAAGCGTCGCTGATGGCAGCGGCAACGATGCCCGCAACCGCCAGCCCGATCTGAAAGCTGCGGGCGCCCGCCGTCATCGTGGTATCCGCGATGGCCGCCACTAACTCCTTGGCCCCAGCCAATGTGCCCGCAGCTGCAGACAAAAGTCCTGCAGCCGCCGCAGCTTCGTTCGCCTTGGCCAGCTTCCACGCCACAAACAGCTGGTCACGGTAGTCGTACAGCGCGCGTTCCAGCACAAAAGCGCCCGTGGCGGCATTGAAGTGCGCATGGGAAATTGCCGACAGCGCGGGGCCACAGTGCAGCTCGCCGAACAGCTCCGCCAGGCTGGGCGCCAAAACGATATCGTCATAAGTGCTGGAGACGGGAACACCGGGCGCCTCAAACGTGGGATTGGCATTGCTGGCCGTCGCATTCGCACCGTCAAAAGCCTGCCCGTCTCCGTCTGCATCCAGCATGCCGGGCGCCGCCACCACAAATGCCACGGCACGTCGGCCTCCCCGGATATTGGTTGCAAGACGCCCGGCAGGGGCTGCCAGGGCATCACTCGCGGTATTCAGGGCCAGGCAGATATCAATCAGGTTCACGGCGCCGACACCGCCCGGTGGGCATGGCGGGCTGTCCGACGGGTTGCATGCAGCATTCAAGGGTGCGGCGCTGTTGCCAGACTGGGTGATGCCCAGGGTGGCCGTGACCAGGGCGGGGATGGGCGGCGCCTTGTCGTTGGGTGCATCCTTGTTCTCAGGCCGGGGGAACGGGGTGCGCACCCGCAGGGGATTCATCCTGTCCACGGCACTGGCGAGATCGCGATCTTCGTGCGCAGTGGCCGAAGGGTCGCGGTAAACACCGTAGCGCAGCGCCCCCACCTCCGGCCGCGGCAGGCCCAGGGTACGCCAAGGTACGAACCCCACCTGGCGCAAGCCGGTACCTTCGGTGCAGGACTCCACGCCCCTTGTGTCTGCGGCAGGACAAGGAAGGCGGTAGTTGGAGTGCAGGAACCCGATGAGCGCATCGCGGGACTGCTGCTGCGCATCCAGCTGGACGGTGCTGACCCGCTGGCGCTCTGACAGCTGCCAGAAAATGATCGCCCCCGGAAGCAGAATCCCCAATGCCAGCAGGATGACCGAGACCTCTACAAGGGTGAAACCCAGCATGCGTCGCTTCATGGGTTGAGCCCTTTCCCGTCCAGTTTGACCGCGGCGTTCAGCACCTGCGTGAAGTTGTCATACAGCTGGGCCGCATAGGTGTCGATCGCGGCCTGCTTGGCCACCGACGCATCCAGCGCCGCACGCGCAGCCTTCCTGGCTTCCACCGCCAGCGCCAGCTGGGCAATCGACACGGCCAGATTGGCCGCTGCAACGCCAATACCGAAGGCCGTCACGCCATCTGAATTGGCTGCCAGCGAAATGCTGATCACCCCGCTGGCCGTCGCAAGCGCCACGCCCAGACCCGCCATCACCTCTGCGGCCTCCGCCGATTGCAGGGCCGACTCAGCAGACACCACATCGAAGACCCGAAGGGACCAGTACTCCTGCATGACGCGGGCGTTGTCATACGCCGCGTAAGCACCTTGTGCCGTCGCCTGCATCTCGCTGAGCCGCGCCACACACCCGACGCGGGCTGCAAGATCTGCTGGCCCCACCGCGAGCATGAGATCGTCATACCCTGAATCCTGGGGCCGGCCCGGCAAATCGAAACGCCAGGCGGGGCTGGCCCCCGGCACATTGTTTCCGTCAAACTGCCCGTTCTCTCCGGGGTGTGCAAGCACGAACGCCACCGGAAGGCTGTTGGATACGTTGCCCGCAGTCAGCACACCCACCACAGCCGGGTTGCCCGCAAATTGGCGCACCACCCGGCACCAATCCAGGCCATTGACCGAGGCGCGCCGCAAGCTGGCGGCGGTGATGGCGGCCCGCGCCCTGTCCGCCGCCGCTATGGCGCTGGCGGAAGCCCCGAACACGGGCACGTAGTTCATCTTTACCGGATAGGTCGGCAGCACCGGCATCCCCGTGAAATCGATGTTCAGGTCCGGAGCCACTGCCGGAGGCGGCAAAACCGCCAGGTCCAGCGCGGCCCCGCGATTGACGCCATAGTGCAGACGCGAAAACTCGCTGCCAAGGCCCAGCGCACGCCAGGGCAGACGCACGGCCGATGCGTCTGCACAAGCCTCATTCCCGTTCTCCGTAGCGGCCGCACAAGGCAAACGGTGGTTTGCCAGCACAAACCCCTCCACCGCAGACTGGGCCTCGCTCAGCTGCCGCAGCATGGCGGGTCGCTGCATGGGCTCACGCGTGGCCACGATCCAGCGCCAGATGAAAATACCGACCACGCCCACGATGGCCAATACGACGGCCAGCTCCACCAATGAGAAGCCACCGGCTTTGCGCAAGGAGTGCTTCATCGCGTACCTCCCTTGCGGTCCACATTGACCAGTATGTCGAGCGCAGTGGCTGGCGGCATCGGGGTGACGCCCTTGCCGGTGATGTTGCAGGACGGCGGGGTATTGACCCGGTCTTGCAGATCTTTGAGCGTGGTACGCGCCCTCGTGACACGGGCTTCTGCATCGCTCACGCGTGCCTGCAGCGCATCAAGCTCCTTTTTCAGCTTGATGGGCTTGAGGTATTTGGCATCAGGATCCGGCGCGGACGAGGACGCTCCGAACAGATCCACCAGCGCGGCATAGATGCCGGCAGTGGTATTGATATCCCCGGGGCGGCACGCACCGGCCGTGCTCGTGCACGCATTGCGGCTGGGCGGCGGCGAGCTGAAGGCCACCCTGTAGCGGCCGGCATTCAGGAGACTGTTGTACGCAGTCTGGAAGGTCGTCTGCGAGGCACTCAGATTGGTTTGCGCCAGGCGCAGGTCTGCTTCTGCCAGGTCCAAATTCGACTGGGCAGTCGCCCGCTCGCCCACTGCCTTGTCATACTGTTTCTGAAGCTCCACAGGATCGTTGAGCAACGTCAACTCAGAGGTCTTCTCAAGGCGTGTTCTTTGAAGGGCGGCCTTGGCGGTGGGGTCCGTGGTGGCGGCGATCTGTACATCCAACGCTGCAATCTCCGCCGTCAGACTTGCGATGAGGCTCGTTCGGTTAGCGATCTTGTAGGCATAAACAGCGATCTGCTTCGTCCATTCGTCGACCGCTGTGCGGTAGCTGTCCCGGCGACCAGTGGCCTCCTGCACGGCAAACGAGTAGCCCTCCCACCCCACGGCCGCATTCAGCACCGGCGCGACCAGTGAATCGATGTCTGACGAGATACCGCCGGCCCTGACCTGCGCATAAAGATTGTCCACCGCAGCCGTACGGGCGTTCAGCGCCGCGTTCAGTTCATTTTGCTTGTTGACGATCTGCGTCCGCAGCGCAGCCAGATCGGCTTCGGCATCGGTCAGCGCCTGGTTCGCCGCGGCGAGGGCCTGCGAAAAGTCCATGGCCGGGCAGGTGAGCTTGGAGGCGTCCACCGAGCTGTCAGCGAGCGCCAGGGCCTCACCTGCCATCACTGCTGCCGCGATATTGGCAGCGGCTGACGCCAGGTTGGCAACGATCACGCCAGCCGTCAAAACAGCGGCCGTGGTATGGATAGGCGCCGCTGCGCAGGCGTTGACCAGAATGCCCAGTGTTGCCGCGCACAGAGCCGATTCGTACGCGGCCTTCACCGTAGTCATCACCACACCCAGAACGGTCAAGGTGGTATCGATGGTGGTGATGGCAGCGCCCGCTGCAGCAAATGCAATGGCCCTCTTGGCCGATTCGATATTCCCCGACCGCAGTTCATCCACCTGTACCACCACGTCGTGAGCGAGCGAAACGGTATTGATGGAGTCGATCAGGGGCGCGCAGTGCAGACTCGCGAGCAGGCTTGTATAGGACCGCTCTTCGACCAAATCATCGTACCGGGCCAGCAGGGGCCGTCGGGCAGGGTCTTCGACGGCACTGTCCGCCGATGCGTTGATGCCATCAAACACCGAGCCATCGCCATCCGCATCGGCGTTGCCAGGGTGGATCAATGCGTACGCCACCAGGCGGATCGGTGCGGATCGGACCTCCGCCATGCCCGCCCCATAGGTGGCACGGCGTCCCTCGTCAAGCCGCTGGCAAAGGTCCGTCAGCGTGAGTATCCCGGCTGGATAGGTGCCGCCGGCGTCCGTCGTGGTACGCATCGATGCAAAGGTTTTGCCCGTGGCGTCGTATTCCAGCGGCCGCCACGAATCGTCCAGCTTCGTGAGGTCGTTGGCACCGCCTCCGCGTTGCACCAAATAGCGCAGTTGGCCCACGTCCACCCCTGGGTCGGCCCCCGCAAGGCGCAAGGTGAGCGACGGCAGCCACCCCTTCTGCTCGCCGCTGCCGCAGTCTTCTTGCCCATCGCGATCCACATCCGGGCACGGCAGCCGCCTCATCACCGTGGCAAATGACGCCACGGCGCGGTCTGCCTGCGCGAGGGCTTGGCGCTCCTGCCTGGAAGAATCCACGGCCGAACGTTCGCGCCACTGCATGTATCCAATGGCTGCCAGTCCGGCCAGCATGGCCACGAGAAGCAGTACCTGGACCATTCCAAAACCACGCGAACCAGACAAGGCATGAACACCTTCACCGTGCCCGCGCCACGCCGCTCGCCAATACGGCGCAGGCCGCGGTGTGAAGTCGCTCGCGCGCGCCGTGACCCTCGGCGGTGAAGTGCCGGGGCCAAAGGGGCCGGTGGATACGAGAGATATGGGCATAGGGATGGAAACTTTGTTGCCGACGTCACTCACGGCAGGCTTTTGCGCAGCCATCCGGCCAACTGGGCGGGGGACTCTGCCACCACAACGTCGTCAGAGTTCAGGTTCGGGGGCGCAGAAGGGCTGGCCGCGCACAGGCTTGCGGCTCCATGGGGCGGGTCGAGGCG
>DATLGV010000687.1:0-1623 GCA_035540275.1 Acidovorax sp.
CGGCATAGGTCGCGCTGTTGGCGGCCGAGGCGCCCGCACCGGCAATGGTGCCCCCCGTGGCCAGCACCACCACGTTGGGCTTGGCCGCCTGGGCCATGGCGACGGCGGACGCGGCCGACAACAGCAAACCCGCGAGCCAGCGGCTGGCGGTGGGGGAGGAAGCGATGCGCATGAAGGGGTCTCCAGATTTTTTTGGGTCGCAGCGCGTGTTGCGCCGCTTTGTTCAAAACCGCCGGTGAAGCGGTGCCGCATCCTATGAGAAACCAGAACACAGTCATGCGGAATAATTGACCCACCCTTATGAATTCAACTCACACCCCTGGACTGCCCGATGGCGGCCGCCGGGGGTCCACCGGCCCACGCCACGAAACGACACCGCCATGAACTTGCGACAGCTGGAAGTTTTTCAGGCCGTGCTGCAAACCGGCAACATGAGTGCTGCAGCCCGCCTGCTGTGCATCACCCCTTCGGCCGTTAGCAAGGCCGTGGCCCACACCGAGCTGCAGCTGGGGTACCGGTTGTTCAACCGCACGCCCTCGGGCCTGACCCCGACGCCCGAGGCCCAGGTGCTGGCCACCGAATCCACCGGCATCTACCGGCAGCTGGACGCCCTCAAACGCACCGCGCGCAACCTGGCAACCAGTGATTCGGGCGATGTGCGGCTGGGCGCCATCCCCTCCATCACGCACGAATTTCTGCCGCGCCTGCTGCAGCACCATGCCGAGCAGCATCCGCAGGTGGGCGTGGAGGTGCGCACCATCCACCAGGACCAGATGACCCAGGCCCTGCTCACCCGCAGCGTGGACTTTTGCCTGGGCTTCTACAAACACCCCCACCCGCAAATCGCAAGCGACCTGCTGGTCAGTGGCCGCCTGTACCTGGCGGTGGCAACCAGCGTGTGGGGGCGTGCGCCCCGTGCCGCCAGCCCCGGCGCGCGGCTGGCGCAGGTGCCCGTGATCCGCCTGGTGGGCGACGACCCCATGCGCCAGTCGATTGACGAGATTGCCCACCGCCTCGGCTCGCCCGCCGGGCCCGGCATCCAGGTGCAGACATCGCGCCTGGCGCTGGAACTGGTGCGCCGGGGCATGGGCTGGACGGTGGTGGACTTTCTCACCGCCAAGGGCCTGGACCCTGCCCAGATGGTGGCGCAGGAGCTGCACGAGCTGGCGCCCATGTCGCTCTACAGCTACCACGCGCGGGCCTTTCCGCCAGGCCTGCAGGCCACGCGCATGCTCGGCATGCTGCCCGCCTTGCTGCACGAGGCCCTGCAGCCCAACCCCAAGGCCACCAGGCGCTAGGGATGTCCTGCATAACTCCCTGCGGACGGTGCTAGCGCGGCTTCGGGCGATCCACTGCGTTGCTTTTCTTGCCAATAGCACGGCTATTGGCTGCGAAAAGACGCCTTGTGGCTCATCCCGATCCGCACTATCACCGCCTCGCGAGGGTTATGCAGGACATCCCTGGGGCCACCGTCACGCCATGAAAAACGGCCTGCCCGTCTGAAGACAGGCAGGCCGTGGCGCAGACCAAGCCACCACTCCGCGAGGGAGCGGGGCGGTCAGTCGTTCCAGCGGCGCAGCACCAGGCTGGCGTTGGTGCCGCCAAAGCCGAAGCTGTTGGACA
>DATLGV010000688.1:0-9089 GCA_035540275.1 Acidovorax sp.
GACCACGGTTTGACGCCACGAATCGCAGATTTGAAAGTGAACAGGAAAGTCAATGAAATCAACGATCTACCAACACCACCTCCGCGCCAGTGCTAGCTTTTCGTACCGTCACTTATTGCACTGAAAACGAGGAGACCCCAACGTGGACATCCAGATGCGCACCAATGTGCCGCACATCTTCGCCATCGGCGACATCGTGGGCCAGCCCATGCTGGCGCACAAGGCGGTGCACGAGGCGCATGTGGCGGCGGAAGTGATCGCCGGCGAATTGCAGGGCAACAAGGAACTGGCCAGCGCCGCCTTCAACGCCCGCGTGATCCCCAGCGTGGCCTACACCGACCCCGAAGTGGCCTGGGTGGGCCTGACCGAAGACCAGGCCAAGCAGCAGGGCATCAAGGTCAAGAAGGGCCTGTTCCCCTGGGCGGCCTCGGGCCGCGCCATTGCCAACGGCCGCGACGAAGGCGTCACCAAGCTGCTGTTCGACGACAGCCCCGAAGCAGGATCAGGAGACGGCCATGCTGGCCGGGGCCACGGCAAGATCCTGGGCGGCGGCATGGTCGGCACGCATGCGGGCGACATGATCGGCGAGATCGCCCTGGCCATCGAGATGGGTGCGGACGCTGTCGACATCGGCAAGACCATCCACCCGCATCCGACGCTGGGCGAGAGCATCGGCATGGCGGCGGAAGTGGCGCATGGCAGCTGCACGGATGTGCCGCCTGCGCGCAAGTAAGTCCGCAGCCAAGCTACCCTGACAAGGCCCGAACTGGCGACGGTTCGGGCCTTGTGCTTTGCGTACCCAAACAATCGCCGCAGAATACTGTGCATTTGTACAGTATTCATGTCAGCCACTTCCAAGCCCAAGCTCTACAACCCACGCCACCCCGAACGCACGCTGCTCTACCAAATGGTAGCCGAGCACTACGAGACCTGGCTAGAGTTGGCCAGCGCGGGTCAGTTCGACGGCCAGGGCGACCACCACACCCCCAAGCCCTTCGTGCGCAAAGCGTTTGCCAAGTATCTTGAGTGCGGCATCTTTGCCCATGGCTTTGCCCGCGCTCGCTGCGGCGACTGTGGGCACGACTACTTTGTAGCCTTCTCCTGCAAAGGCCGGGGAGTCTGCCCCTCGTGCACCACGCGGCGGATGGTGGAGACGGCGGCACACCTGAGCGACCACGTTTTCCCCCGCCTGCCGGTGCGCCAGTGGGTGCTCTCCGTGCCCAAGAGGTTGCGGTACTTCATGCAACGCGACGGAGCGGTGCTGAGCATGGTGCTGCGCATCTTTCTGCGGGTGATCGCACAAACTCTGCAGACCCACAGCCCCGGTGCGGCCCATATGGACAAGGCAGGCCTGCACATCGGTGCCATCGCCTTCATTCACCGATTCGGCTCCAGCCTCAATGAACACGTCCACTTCCACGTTTGTGTGGTGGACGGGGTGTTTGAGGAAGTGGAGGGCGAGGGCGATGCTGATGCGACCCCTCGAATCTCATCGCCGGGTGTCATCTTTCACGCGGCCACCGGCATCGATGCGGCTACCGTGGCCCCAGTGCAGACCACACTGCAAAAACGCATCCTGCGCGCCTTCGTTGCTCGGGGCCTGCTGGAGAACTGTGACGCCAAAGACATGCTGGGCTACAAACACAGCGGCTTCTCGGTGGACGCCGGTGTCTGCATCGAAGCCCACGACCGCGCTGCGCTGGAGCGGCTGCTGCGCTATTGCGCGCGTCCACCGTTTTCCATGGAGCGCCTACGCAAAGAGGGAAGCAAACTGGTGTACCGCTGTGCCAAACAGCGCAGCGAGCCCACCAGTGACAAGCGTGGTGCCAAGGCAGATGAGCTGCACCTCACACCGCTGGAACTGATCGACCGCATCGCCGCGCTGGTGCCACCGCCACGCACCCACCGGCACCGCTACTTTGGTGTGCTGGCACCAAACTCGCCGCTGAGAGCGGCGGTAACGGCGCTGGCTCAGCCTGCTGCGTCGCAACCAGCCACGGTGGAGACTGCACAACCTGGCGCGGGCGTACCTGGGGTGGCGGCGCCGGGCAACGCGGCCACACCCACACCCGAACCTGAAGCACGCCCGAAGCGAGCGGCGCATTACTTGTGGGCGGTGCTGATTGCCCGCATCTACGAGGCATTTCCGCTGCTGTGCCCCATGTGCGGTGGGCAGATGCGCATCATTGCCTTCATCACCCACAGCGCCGAAATCCGCCACATCCTGAACCACATCGGGGTGGAGTCTGCCCCCCCGCACATCACCCCGGCACGCGGGCCACCGCTGTGGGAGGGCTGCGACGCGCCGGTGGATGATGGTGCGCAAGGCGAGCCGGATTGGGATCTGGCAGCTCAACCCGACGAGGTAGACCAGCGCGTCAATTGGTGACCCAGTGAAGCGGCGGTATCCATCGCTGCGGGGAAGCAGCTGCGCGCGCGCCAGGCCCAAATGCATACTGCCTCCCAAGCTCTTGCCATTGAGCGGCAAGCGAGCGCTCAACCTTCCTTGGCCGAACGTGTTTCGAGGCCCAAAACTCGTGCCATACTTGGCCTCATGCGGTTGAATTTCCTATCCGTGATACGGATTACGTGATGACGCAGGCGCTGGCGGAGTTCATCCGCTACGACAAGAAGTGGGCTTTCGATGGCATCGCTTTTCGGTCCGTGCAATGCGAGGGTGGCGTGAACTATGTTCTGTTCGATAGAGGCGAGCCGGAGGCTATGCTGGCCCCGGACTGGCGGCCAGCCTTCCACCTGGCGATTGAGTGCGAGGCTGTCTCGATGCACGTGATCGAGGGCGTGCGTTATAGCCATGTTCCTGCCTCTATCCCGGTGCAGGCGACCAAGTCCTGGTGAACTGCGTATGGGCCACAGCGTGGCCTCGGGTGCGCTGCAGGCTACCCACGCCCCGCTGCGCCGGGCCTTGAAGACGCGCTTTGTTGCGAGAAGCTGGGCGCATGCTCAGCGACGAAGAGAAAGCCCGCATGCAGTCCTGTCTGCGCACCTTGCGCGAGGCCATGCCGGGCTTCGCCAGCCGCCGCGCGCAGTTGGTGATGATGGCCGAGGTGGCACATGTCCTTGGCACGCTGGATCGAGCGCGGTGGCAAGGAGGTCAGGGCGGGCCGGACGACAGAGTTCCACGTCTGCGCTGCGCCGATCGGTGGCGGAGAACGCCTGCGCACGCTGCTGTGGGATCGTGCCGGCGCTGCCGTGCTGACCTCGGCGACGCTGCAGGCCTGCGGCTCGTTCGACCTCTTCATGGAAGAGGCTGGCCTGAAGGCATGGGAGGGGGTGCATGCGCTCAGCCTGCCATCACCCTTCGACCATGCGGCGCAGGCCGAGCTGCACCTGCCGCGCATGCGCTCCCATCCGCTCGATGCCCAGGCGCATACCGAGGAGGTGGCAGCCATGCTGCCCGCCCTGCTCGAGGCGCAAGCCGGGTCTCTGGTCCTGTTCGCATCGGCAAGGCAGATGCATCAGGTCGCGCATGCGCTGCCGGAGGCGCTGCGCGAGCAGATCCTCGTGCAGGGAAGCACGTCCAAGCGCGAGCTGCTGGCGCGCCACAAGGCTCGCATCGACCAGGGCCAGCGTTCGGTCCTCTTCGGTCTGGCCAGCCTCTCCGAGGGGGTGGACCTGCCCGGCGCCTACTGCACGCACCTGGTAGTGGTCAAGTTGCCCTTCGCGGTGCCCGACGATCCGGTCGAGCAGACACGCCGGGAGTGGATCGAGGCGCAGGGGAGGTCCGCCTTCCATGAGCGCAGCGTCCCCGAGGTCGGCATCCGGCTGGCGCAGGCGGTGGGGCGGCTGCTGCGCACGCCCGAGGACCACGGCCGCGTCACGGTGCTGGATCCGCGGCTGGCGAGCACGCCGTGGGGCCGGCGCCTGCTGGCGGGCCTGCCGCCGTACCGACGTGTGCGCGGCGCGGCGCCAGGCTTGCCATCCGACGCGGCAACGGTCGATCGTTCGGCCGCGTGACGGCGCCAGCGGCGGCTCTTGAAGGTGCGTCGCGGTAGGAGATCCTGGGTGGACCAACACCGATCCACCCATGAACTCCATATGGAGGGCATCGGCGCGGTCGGCGTGCTCGAACCCATCGTCGTGCGGCCTGTGCTGGGCACCGACCTCTTCGAGATCATCGCCGGTGAGCGCCGTTGGAGAGCCGCAAGGAACGTCTTCGGCGACGACTACGACATGCCCGTGGTCATCAAGGACGCCAGCGACGAGGCGGCCGAGGCCATGTCGGTGATCGAGAACTACTACCGCGCCGCCATGTCGCCGGCCGAGGAAGCCCGTGCCGCGCAGCGCCAACTGCTGCGCCAGCGCGGCGACAAGGAAGAAGCCGCCCGCCTCATGGGCTGGTCGCCCGAGGTGTTGGAGCGGCGGCTCGCGCTGATGGCCTGCACACCCGCAGTGCTCAAGGCGCTGACTACGCGCAGCATCCAACTCGGCCACGCCGAACTGCTCTCGGGCACCCCACCGGAGAAGCAGGACGGCGTGCTGACGCAGAAGGTGCCGGTGACCTTGCCGAAGTCCCAACTCGGACGCTATGCGCGCCGGCTGCCTGATGGTTCCCTGGTTTTCGCCGCTTCTGGTCAGACATGCGAAAAGGTTGAACCTTATGCATTCGTATCAGTGCTCAGGCCGGGCCGCCGGCTTTGATCGCATCGTGTAGGCCTTCTCAGTCCGGGAGAGTGTCGAGGATCCGAGGCCGCTACCACGGCATTCTCGATGGACATCTGCGTCCGGCCTATGCGGTGTCCGAGGCGGCATGTAATCAATGTGCGCTGCGTCACGCGTGCGATCGTCCGGGTGAACCGCCCCGGGGCGGTTCACTACCTGCAGCAATGGTTCGCGCCGAGCGACCCGGCGATGGAGCAGTCTCTGCACAACATCCCCGTGTTCCGCCAGTTCGCCGCGCTGAGGGCCGTGGCGCGGTTGCTGGACGAGACGACGATCCTTCGGTTCCGCCACCTGCTTGAGAAGCAGGGCCTGGCAACCGAAAGGTGCCATTGCGGGCACCTGTCTCGCGGTTTAGAGGCCGCCCGCAGGATTGTTCTGTGGCCGGTTCGCCCGAGCTGGCTCGTATGGCACAAACGCGGGCACCGATGCGGGTATGAGAGCTTTGGCCCTAGCGTTCATTCCGGCTGGACTGACATCAGGCCAAACCCCAGTGTTGATCCGAGTCAAGACTGTCTCAATCGCCGCAGCTGACTCTGAAGGCTCGAACGTACAGTGCCCCGCACGGTCAACAATCGTCGTTCTGTAGAGACTCACATCTCCACCATTGGCCTGCATCTTCTGAACATACGAATCGATGATGTTTGGAGGCACCACGTTATCTCCTGTTGTATGCATCCGCAAGGAAGGTATCTTGGGTGTGCCGTGGACTGTTCGTCCCGGCCCGTTCCAGAACGCCGAGGCGGCGGGTTCCGCCTGTACACGGGTCGCGTCCCGCAGTGTTGCAAGATCGGCCTGGAGATTGAGTCCATTTGTCGAGTAAAGCGATAGCACCAGACGCCCGACTGCCGGCTCGGCGCGGGCCAGAAGTTGGGAGTAGTCGATGCCCGCATTCCAAGAGAGTTGCCGAACTGCCGGAGATGTCCCTGCATGCTCAAACATGAATCGAGACTGTCCTCCAGGTTGGGCGGCGTTGAGAAGCACAGTGTCGAAGACTGCACTTTGAAGCGCACCGAGATCGAAGGGATCTGGCTGAGCTCGTGTGGCATTGCTCCACACCGGCCACTGGCCTACTGCAGCAGCAAGCGCAATCCTAGCCCGACCTTCCTGGCTCTGCTGAGCTAGCGTGAGAGCGGCGCGCCATTTTGCAGATTGATCTGCTACGGAAGCAAGATCGGAGAAGCCGACGACCTGCAATTCTGATGCGATCAGCGTCTTCAGCACGAACCACCCATCCAACATCATGTTCATGAGTGGTACCGGCTCATGAGCGCACCCTACAACAACGCCATCAACCTTCTCGGGATAGCGCTCGGCAAAATTTAGAGCAACGAAGCCGCCGCCCGAGTGTCCATACTGGATCACCTTCGTAGGCTTCCCATAGCGCGCGTTGAACATGTCGATGACCGAGATCAGCTCTTGCTGCTCTCGATCCGGATCATAGTTAAAGTTTCTTTGCGGATTTCGACCGGTACCCGAAAGCGCGTAGCCTCGCTGCAACCAGTAGCAACTCCGCGCGCCGTCCTTAGCGGGAACATAGTCAAGGTCGTTGATCAACAAGCCGTTCCAGCCTGTTGGCCGACGCATGCTCCACGGCGACCCGTTTGCAAAGGCGCCCTCGGCCTCCACATAGGTAACGGTCCCATTGCATCCTGTCACTACAACTTCCTGCTGTGTCGGCGGACCATCAGCGTCCTTGTCGCTTCCGCCGCACGCCGTTAGTACAGCTGCCGCTATCACGCCGACGAGGCGCCTCGATTGACAACTGATAGATCCGATTGCCCTCACCTGCCGGTTTGGTTCACTTTTCATGTGGTCTCCTTTTTACATGTTGGTCGGCGCCCGCTAACAGTCGAAAACGAAATCTACCCACTGCGAGCCTCAGGTGCATAGTTTGCCACCTAAGGAAAAAATATTATTAGGTAACTAATCTTGTGTCAACGGGAGTTATAGACTCGGCATAATTTATTCATCAACTTTTGTTGATGACCTGACTCCAAAGTTCATGGAAAAAGAAGATGCACGCAAGCAGTCGCGGGAAGTGCTGCAAGAACGGCGCAAGCAAGTTATCCGTTTGCATCGAAAAGGTGTTGGCGTGATGCAGATCGTGGAGCAAACCGGGCTGAGTTGGTCTGGTGTCAACGCTGCACTGCGCCTGTTCGAGCAAGGCGGAGCGGCTGCACTCAAGCCCCACGCCAGGGGCAAGAAGCCCGGTAGTGGACGCAGCCTGACTCCTGAGCAAGAGCGCGCCATTCGAATGACCATCATCGACAAACGCCCCGAGCAGATCAAGATGGAGTTTGCGCTTTGGAGCCGGCCCGCCGTGCGCGAACTTGCGCATTCCACTGATCGCGGGCACCCATTCCAGACGATGGCGGGCAGCAGTCCACGCTGATCGCGGGCAGCGTTCCACGCGATGGCGGGCAGCCGCGCGCGGCCCGGAGTGACGGCGGCGATGGTAGTGCAGGTGCCCGCGATCAGCGTGGAACGCGGCTTTGGCCGGTTGCCCACGCGGCGCGCAGCGCCGGGTGGGTAACCGGTGCGCCGAAGGCGATGAACACGCTTTGATGGATCGCTTGGCAGCCTTGTCCACGGCGGCGGTCGGCGCCTGCGACGAACCGAGCGCCGCGGTGGGCAAGGCGGTGCAGGCCGCGCGCATGGCTGGCATGGCACGGCCTGCTGCGCGACAGCGCAGGTATCAGCCGCCCTGGCTGGTGTCCTCGGCCATGGCGGCCTCGGTGGTAGCGCTGGCGTTGGCGCGACTGCGTCGCATCGACTCGCCCTTCAGCGCGATCTTGTGCGCCCCGTGCACCACGCGGTCCAGGATCGCATCGGCCAGCGTGGGTTCGCCCAACCATGCGTGCCAGGCCGCCGGCGGCAACTGGCTGGTGATGATGGTCGCCCGGCTGCCCACGCGGTCGTCCAGCAACTCCAGCAGGTCGCCGCGCTCGTGGGCCGCAATGGGCGTGAGCGCGAAGTCGTCCAGCACCAGCACTTGCACGCGCGCCAGTTGGCCGAGCCGGCGCTTGAAGCTGCCGTCGCCATGGGCCACGTGCAGCTCCTGCAGCAGCCGCGCGGTGCGGGTGTACAGCACGGCGTGGCCGGCGCGCGCGGCCTGGCGCGCCAGCGCGCAAGCCAGCCAGGTCTTTCCGCAGCCAGTGGCCCCGGTCAGCAGCACGCTGCGCCCATCGCGCACCCACTGGGCCGTGGCCAGCTCGGCCATCAGCGCACGGTTCAGCCCACGCGAGGCGCGCCAGTCGATGTCCTGCATGCAGGCGCCCGAGACCTTCAGCTGCGCGGCCTTGAGCAGCCTGCAGAGCCGCTTGTCGTCGCGCCAGTCGACCTCGCGCTGCACCAGCAGCGCCAGCCGGGCGTGGAAGTCCAGATCGGCCGCCGCGTGCGTGGTGGCCGGATCCTGCAGTGCGGCCACCAGGCCGTCCAGGCGCAGGCCGCGCAGTTGATCCAGGGTGTTTTGAGCGAGCATGGGGTGTGTTCCTTCGGTCGGCATGGGGTCAGTGGTAGTAGCCCGCGCCGCGCACGTTCTCGTGCACCGGCATGGCCGGCAGGTCGTGTTGGGACGTGCCATGACGGTCCAGGCCCGAGGCCAGGATGGAGCTGATGCTCTTGTAGTGCGGTGCGCGGATGGACAGTGCCCGGGCGCAGGCCGCCTCCAGCCGTTCGGACCCGTACTCGCGCCCCAGGCGCATCAGGCCAAGGCAGGCGCGGTAGCCCTGCTCGGGATGCGGGCGGTGCTCCAGCTGCCAGCGCACCACGGCCGCGCAGGCCTCGCCGATGCCCTGGCCCCAGCCGAGCAACTTGGCCGGGCTCCACTGCGCGTGCGCGCGGTGGCCATTGAGCACATGGGCGGCCACGCGCTGGGTCTTGTGCAGCGCCTCCAGCGTCTTGTCGGTGATGCGCAGCTCCACCTGCTGGCCAACCAGGCGGTGCGGCACGCTGTAGTAGTGCCCCTCGTACTCCACGTGGTAGTCGATGTTCACGCGCGCCAGCTTGAAGCGGGCCACCTGCATGGGCATGGCCGGCAACGGCGCCAGGGCGGCGCGCTCCATGGCCTCGAAGGCGCTGCGCCGGCAGCCGGGCAGCTTCTTGAAGGGCCGCTCGTTCAATTGCGTGAGCAGCGGCGCGATGGCGTGGTTCAGTTCCGCCAGGTTGATGAAGCGCCGACCGCGCAGCCGCGCCAGGATCCAGCGCTCCACGACCTGCACGCCGACTTCCACCTTGGCCTTGTCCTTGGGGTGTGCAGGACGCGCCGGCAGGATCGCCACGCCGTAGTGTTCGCCCAGCTCGGCCAGCAGCCGGTGCGCCGTGGGCTCGTAGCGGTCGGGCCGGGCCATCAGCGCGCGCGGCTGGTCAGGCACCAGCAGGCGCGGCACGCCGCCGATGAACTGCAGGGC
>DATLGV010000689.1:0-1581 GCA_035540275.1 Acidovorax sp.
GAACGCCGAGCAATTGCGCACTGCGCTCAACGAGCGCAGTGCGCAATTGCTCGGCGTTCTGCTGGCTGCCCTGCACCATACCCACCAGTTGCTGCGACACGGCATCCTGCAGCACCGAGAACTGGTTCTTGATCTGGAAGCCGTTGGCTTCGAGCTGGTCCTTGAGCGCCGTGGACATGGCCCCCAGCTGCGTCTGGATGTCGCCCTTGAGCGAGTCGAGCGTGAGGCGCGTGGCGGCCTGCAGGGCCTCGAAGCGCTCCTGAATGCGCTTTTCAAACAGCGCCGTGCTCTCGGCCATGGCCTCGCGGGATTTGACGCTTTCAGCCGCCAGCGCGGCCGTGGTGGTCGTCAGCTCGGCGCGGAAGCCGGTGAGCGTGTCCGACAGTTCCTTGCGCGCCGCAGCCGCATCGGCCTGCCCCTGCGCCAGGTGGGCCAGCAGTGCCTTGCTGCTTTCTTCCAGGCGGCTGGCCACGGCCAGTTGGAGGGCGTCAAAGCGCTGGGCCAGAGCAGCGTCTTGCGCGGCCTGGCGCTGGGTCAAGGCGCTGTCGAAAGCGGTGAAGCGCTGCTCCAGTCGGCCCTCAAACCCGGTAAACGCGGTGAGCAGCTCGGAGCGGCCGTTGCGCGACTCGGCCACGGCCTGGGACAGGCGCTCGTCCACCGCGCTGCGCAGCCCTTCCAGCGTGGTCTGCGTGGTTTGCGTGAAACCGCGCAGTTGCTGGCCCATGCCGTCCATCGCGCCATCGTTCTTGGCCACGGCAAGCTGGGTGGCTTGCGCGGTTTGCTCCAGCACCTGCAGGCGGGCCAGCCATTCGGGCGGCAGATCGACGCGCGGGCGGCGCAGCAGAAGCAGCACCAGCAAGACAAGCACCAGGGCCATAGCGGCCAGCAAAACGAGCGTATCGGTAGTCAAGGCAGATTTACTATGGTTTTAATAGCTGCCAGCGCTTGATGAATAAGCGCTGGAGGCGAATTTCATTCAATACACATCACCCACGCAGACCGGGCACGGACTGGTTCACGGGGGTGAGTGGGCCGCGCCCGCCCAGGAACGCGATCAGGTTGTCGGCCGCCAGGTTGGCCATGGCGCGGCGCGTGGGCACCGTGGCGCTGGCAATGTGCGGGGTGAGCACCACGTTGGGCACGGTGAGCAGATCGGGGTGCACGCTGGGCTCGCCTTCAAACACATCCAGGCCCGCTGCGGCAATGCGCCCCTCACGCAACGCGACGGCCAGCGCTGCATCGTCCACGATGCCGCCGCGCGCAATGTTGATGAGCGTCGCCGTGGGCTTCATCAGCGCCAGCTCGGCGGCGCCGATGGTGTGGTGCGAGGCCGTGCTGTACGGCACCACCAGCATGACGTGGTCTGCCGTGCGCAGCAGCTCTTCCTTGCCCACGTAGGTGGCCTTGCAATCGGCCTCCAGCGCGGGCGAGAGGCGTGAGCGGTTGTGGTAGACCACCTTCATGCCAAAGCCGTGCGCGCCGCGCTTGGCAATGCCCTGCCCGATACGGCCCATGCCGATGATGCCCAGCGTGCTGCCGTGGATGTCGCTGCCCGCAAACATGTCGTAGCTCCATTTGGTC
>DATLGV010000690.1:0-7101 GCA_035540275.1 Acidovorax sp.
GGATCGACCTGCGCGATGCTCGAAGCGGTGGCGCTGCAGGCGGGTTACCGCACGGGCGTATACACCTCACCGCATCTGGTGCACTTTGAAGAGCGCTGCCGCGTGCATGGAGAGATCGTCCCAGCGGCAGATCTGGTGCCCCATTTCGAGGCGGTGGAGGCTGCCAGAACACAGAACGGCAACGAGGTGTCGCTCACGTATTTTGAGTTCACCACCCTGGCCATACTGCGGCTCATGAGCCATGCCTTGCTGGATGTGGCGATTCTTGAAGTCGGCCTGGGTGGGCGCCTGGACGCCACCAATGTGATCGACACCGACTGCGCCATCATCACCAGCATCGACATCGACCACACAGAGTTTCTGGGCCCGGACCGCGAGAGCATTGGCCGGGAAAAGGCCGGCATCATGCGTACCGGCAGGCCTGTCATCGTGAGTGACCCGATGGCGCCCCAGAGCGTGGTGGACCACGCGCGGGAGATCGGCGCAGATCTGTGGAGTTTTGGGCGCGATTTCAACTTTTCGGGCGACAAGCAGCAGTGGAGCTGGGCCGGCCGGGGGCGGCGTTATGCCGGGCTGGCCTATCCGTCCCTGCGGGGGGCCAACCAGCTGGTGAACGCATCGGGTGTGCTGGCCGCTTTTGAGGCATTGCGTGACCGCCTCCCCGTCACAGCGCAGGCGGTGCGCAACGGCATGGCCCTGGTGGAATTGCCGGGGCGGTTTCAGATCGTACCGGGGCAGCCAACGCTGGTGCTGGATGTGGCGCACAACCCCCATTCCGTGGCGGCGCTCACGGCCAATCTGGATGCGATGGGGTTCTACCCTACCACCCACGCGGTGTTTGGCGCCATGGCGGACAAAGACCTGGCGCCGATGCTGGCCAAAGTGGGGCCGCTGGTGGACCGTTGGTATTTCACCGATCTGCCCACTCCCCGTGCAGAGTCGGCCGCCGTGTTGCAGCAAAAGTGGAATGCGGTGCACATGGTGGCGGGCGGTCGCCGGGACGTCACGTCCAGCTTGCATGCCGACCCGCTGCAGGCCCTGCACGCGGCGGTGGCTGCTGCAGACCCCGCTGATAGAATCGTGGTCTTTGGCTCGTTCTATACGGTGGGTGGAGTGTTGATCAACGGAACACCCCGCTTGCACGCCAAACATCTGGGCGCCTGAGCGCCTTACGAGTCCTTAGTCCATGGCATTTTTCAAGTTCCGGTGGCCCGGTCAGGGTGAGCAGCAACAGGCTGAAAAGCCGTCCAAGCGCCCGCGCACCCCACAGGCTGAGAGCATCGAAGTGATGCGCCGCCGCGCCCGGCACCGTTTGATTGGCGCCGCAGTGCTGGTGCTGGTGGGGGTCATTGGATTTCCTCTGCTGTTTGATACCCAGCCACGTCCCATCCCCGTGGATATTCCCATCGAGATCCCGGACCGCAACAAGGTCGCGCCCCTGGTGGTGCCCGCACCGGTGGCCGATGCACCCGCCGCCAAGCCTGCAGCCTCCGCCATACAGGAGCCTGCTCCTACGGCTGCGGCGCAGCGGCCTGCGCCTTCGCGCACTGCCGCTGCCAATGGTCTGGCGGACGGTGAAGAGCTGGTGCCGAGTGCTCGCCCGGCCGCGGCCAAGCCTGCTGCTGCCCAGGCAACTGCACCCGCCCCCGTCAAACCCGAGGTGAAACACGAGTCCAAGCCGCCCGCTGCTCCAGCACCTGCTCCCGAACCCAAGCCTGCGCGCGCTGACGATTCGGCACGCGCCCGCGCCCTGCTGGAAGGCCGCAGCACCGAGGCGCCCGCAGCAGCCGGTGCCGACGAGGCGCGCTTCATCGTGCAGGTGGGTGCCTTTGCCGATGCCGAAAAGGCCCGCGAGGCGCGCGCCAAGGTGGAGCGGGCGGGTCTCAAAACCTACACGCAGGTGGTGGACACCAAAGACGGCAAACGCACCCGGGTGCGTGTCGGCCCATTCACCAATCGGGCAGAGGCAGACAAGGCGGCGGCACGCATCAAGGCGCTGGACCTGTCGGCTTCTGTGCTGACCCTGTAAGCGTTGCTGATCGGCTACCGTTTGTCCATGGCTGCGCTGGATTGGGTGTTTGTGGCTTCGGTTTTTGCTTGTGGTTTTCTGGCCTGGATCGCCAAAAAACTGGTAGAGGCGGTAGGGCTGCGCCCTGCCGATCGTACCTTGGGTGCCGTGTTTGGCGTGCTGCGTGGTTTGGTTTTGTTGCTGGCGGTGGCCGTGGTGGCGGGCATCACGCCTGTGCACGAGGCGCAGTGGTGGCAGGAGTCGCAGGGTGCACCGGTCTTGACCGAGGTGCTCAAGGGGTTGAAACCGGCGCTGCCGGACGAATTTGGAAGGCATCTGCCTTCGTGATATCGAAGCGGGAGCGGCCAGAAGCTGCTGCCGTTGGATGACCGCGGGGCTGTTCCCGCAAACGGATGGAATACAACTATGTGTGGAATCGTCGGCGTCGTCAGTCCTGCGCCCGTCAATCAGCTGATCTATGACGCCTTGCTGCTCTTGCAGCATCGTGGCCAGGATGCTGCTGGCATCGTGACCCAGCAGGGCCGCAAATTCTTCATGCACAAGGCCAAGGGCATGGTGCGCGACGTCTTTCGCACGCGCAACATGCGCGCGCTCCCCGGTAATGTGGGCTTGGGCCAGGTGCGCTACCCCACCGCCGGCAATGCCTACAGCGAAGAAGAGGCGCAACCGTTTTACGTCAACGCCCCGTTCGGCATCGTGCTGGTGCACAACGGCAATCTGACAAACGCCCGCGAACTGCGTACGGAGCTGTTCCAGACAGACCATCGCCACACCAACACCGAAAGCGATTCAGAAGTTCTGCTGAACGTGTTTGCGCACGAGCTCGAACGCGCCACGCGCGGCGTGCCGTTGCAGCCCGAGGACGTCTTCACGGCCGTGCGTGCGGTGCACAAGCGCATCAAGGGCTCGTATGCCGTGATCGCGCTGATCGCAGGCCACGGCCTGCTGGCCTTCCGCGACCCGCATGGCATTCGCCCGTTGGCCATGGGCCGCAGCCAGGACGGCACCGTGATGGTGGGCAGCGAGTCGGTGGCGCTGGAAGGCACCTCCCATGTGTTCGACCGCAATATCAACCCAGGCGAAGCGATTTTCATCACGCTCGATGGCCAGGTTCACGCCAGCCAGTGCGCTGAGAACCCGCAGCTCAATCCATGCATCTTTGAGTTTGTGTACCTTGCGCGGCCTGATTCGGTGCTTGACGGCATCTCGGTTTATCAAGCCCGTCTGAACCTGGGTGAAGCCTTGGCCAAACGCGTGGTATCCACCGTGCCGCCCAACGAGATCGACGTGATCATCCCCATTCCCGAGTCCAGCCGCCCCAGCGCCACCCAACTGGCACATCTGTTGGGCGTCCCGTATCGGGAGGGCTTCGTCAAGAACCGCTATGTGGGCCGCACCTTCATCATGCCGGGGCAGGGCGTGCGCAAAAAGTCGGTGCGCCAAAAACTTAACGTGATCGGCAGCGAGTTCAAGGGCCGCAACGTGCTGCTGGTGGATGACTCCATCGTACGCGGCACGACCAGCCGCGAGATCGTGCAGATGGCCCGCGACGCAGGTGCCCGCAAGGTGTACCTGGCCAGCGCGGCGCCACCGGTTCGCTACCCCAACGTCTATGGCATCGACATGCCCACCAGCAGCGAACTGGTGGCCCACGGCCGCACGGTTGAAGAGATTCGCCAGGCCATTGGCTGCGATGCTCTTATCTACCAGGATGTGGATGGCATGAAGAAGGCGGTGGGCGCGCTCAATAGCGCCATCGTTGGTTTCGATGCGTCGTGTTTTGATGGCGTGTACGTGACGGGCGACATCACCGCAGAAGGGATTGCCAGCCTGAACGAAGGGCGTGTGGGCGCGGAGGAGGGCGAGGAAGACACCTCGCGCCTTGCTTTGCCCAATGCGCAGGAAGCGTAGCCAAGGACTGGCGCAGCCACCGCTGGCTATCGCACGGGATACTGGGCCTCCAGTGGAACGGGCGAGGCTTTAGCAGGGCCGGCTGCGCCCGAAGACGGATTGACCCATTTTGGAACTGGCCCCGTTGAGGGCCAGCATTGATTGTTATGACTGAAACCACTGCATCCAGCACGGGCCGCGTACGCACCCGTTTCGCACCCTCGCCCACGGGGTTCATCCACCTGGGCAACATCCGCTCGGCCCTGTACCCCTGGGCGTTTGCCCGCGCCACGGGTGGTGACTTCATTTTGCGCATTGAAGACACCGACCTGGAGCGCTCCAGCCAGGCGGCGGTGGACGTCATCATCGAGGGCATGGCTTGGCTCGGTTTGAACCACGACGAAGGCCCGTTCTATCAGATGCAGCGCATGGACCGTTACAAGTCCGTGCTCGCAGACCTGCAGGCCGCAGGCCACGTGTATCCGTGCTACATGAGCTTGGCCGAGCTGGATGCCCTGCGCGAGCGGCAGATGGCTGCCAAGGAGAAGCCCCGTTACGACGGCACGTGGCGCCCCGAAGTGGGCAAGACCCTGCCAGCCATTCCCGAGGGCGTGCAGCCCGTGCTGCGCTTCAAGAACCCGCAAGGTGGCGTGGTGGCTTGGGACGACAAGGTCAAGGGCCGCATCGAGATCAGCAACGATGAGCTGGATGACCTGGTCATCGCACGCCCGGATGGCACGCCCACCTATAACTTCTGCGTCGTGGTGGACGATATCGACATGGCGATCACGCATGTGATCCGCGGTGACGATCATGTTAACAACACACCGCGCCAGATCAACATCTTCCGCGCCCTGGGCGAGGAACCTCCGGTGTATGCCCACTTGCCTACGGTGCTGAACGAGCAGGGCGAGAAGATGAGTAAGCGCAATGGCGCCAAGCCTGTCACGCAGTACCGTGATGAAGGCTATTTGCCCGATGCCATGGTGAACTACCTGGCCCGCTTGGGCTGGAGCCACGGCGATGATGAGATATTCAGCCGCGAGCAGTTCCTGCAGTGGTTCAACCTGGACCACCTGGGCCGCAGCGCGGCGCAGTTCGATGAAGCCAAGCTGCGCTGGGTGAATGCCCAGCACTTGAAAGCCATGGCCGATGACGCGCTGGCGGCGCTGGTTGCTCCGCAATTGCAGGCCGGCGGTGTCTCGGCCGAGGCACTGGCCGATGGCCGTCTCCCTCGCATCTGCGCGCTGTTCAAGGACCGTTGCGACACCACCGTCGTGCTCGCCAACTGGGCCCAGGTTTTTTATGGCGATGTGTCGCCCGTGGATGCAGAGCGCGCCCAGCATGTCACCGACGCCATTGCGCCTGCTCTGGACGCGCTGGCCGATGCGCTGTCGACATGTGAATGGGACAAGGCTTCCATCAGCGCGGCGTTCAAGCAGGTGCTGGCTGCCCAAGGCCTGAAGATGCCCCAGCTGGCGATGCCCGCGCGCGTGCTGACGGTCGGAACCGCTCACACGCCATCGGTCGATGCCGTGCTGGAATTGGTCGGACGTGAAAAAGTTGTAGCGCGTTTGCGAAACCGCTAAAAATCTGTCTATAATTCAAGGCTCAGGTGATGACAACAAATACCAAGTGTTTGAAGTCATTTAGTGGGGGTATAGCTCAGCTGGGAGAGCGCTTGCATGGCATGCAAGAGGTCATCGGTTCGATCCCGTTTACCTCCACCACATAAGCTTGATAACGGTTAGTTCCAAGGTTTTGACCCTATCGTCTAGAGGCCTAGGACATCACCCTTTCACGGTGAGTACCGGGGTTCGAATCCCCGTAGGGTCGCCAAGTTTGTAGCACTTGGCTTGTGTTGAGAAATGCAAGCAAAAAGCTGCCTGCCAGGAGTGGTAGTTCAGTTGGTTAGAATACCGGCCTGTCACGCCGGGGGTCGCGGGTTCGAGTCCCGTCCACTCCGCCAGTTATGGGTCTTTGCAGTTCAGTTCTATTGGGTGCAAAGGCTTTTCTTTGGTGAAAACCAGAGAAGTTTGGGGGTATAGCTCAGCTGGGAGAGCGCTTGCATGGCATGCAAGAGGTCATCGGTTCGATCCCGTTTACCTCCACCAAATTTGTCAGTAGTAGTTCGGTTAGTTCCAAGGTTTTGACCCCATCGTCTAGAGGCCTAGGACATCACCCTTTCACGGTGAGTACCGGGGTTCGAATCCCCGTGGGGTCGCCAAGTTCGTAGCACTTGGCTTGTGTTGAGAAATACAAGCGAAAAGCTGCCTGCCAGGAGTGGTAGTTCAGTTGGTTAGAATACCGGCCTGTCACGCCGGGGGTCGCGGGTTCGAGTCCCGTCCACTCCGCCACAGTCAAAGAAAAGCCGTTGCAAGTCATTCACTTGCAACGGCTTTTCGCTTTTTCGTTCCTGATTCTGCGACCTCGTTGACGGTCGACGGCGCTACCCCGAAGGGGCTGCGATGCAAGAACCTTTGCTGGTGGGCTGTAGGGCGACCAAGCTGCCGCAGTGCATGGTCTCAAGCCAGGCAAGACCTGCCGCTCACACAGCAAAATTTCAGCCGGGGCGGCTGCAGCTTTCCTAGGAGAGGGCCAGCAGCCGGTCGATGCGCGGGCGGTGCATGGCCATCAGGCTGGGTGACAGCGTGGCGAGCAGGGCGTAGTCCGCCTGTTCTGCCTGCTGGGCAAAGGCGGCCGCAAAAGACTGCGCGGAAGGCGCTTCCTGGGCGGCTGGAGATTGCGCGAGCGCTTGCTCCGTGGCGGCCAGGCTGCGGTCGATCTCGGCCCGGGTCTGGCGGCCCTGCTGCTCGGCGCGCAGGATCTGCAGCAAGGATTCGCGCAGGCCTGCAGAGCCACTGAGTTCCCAGCGCTCCGGCGTCAGGATGGCGGGCACTGGCTCGGGCTGCACCCGCACGAACTGCCCGGTGGCGAAGCGCCGGCCTTCGCCCTTGATGGCAAGCTGGTCGCGCACCCGGGGCCATTCGGCTTCGGCCACGCTGAGCTCAAACCCTCCCTGGGCCGTGCTCTGCACACGGATGCCTGCAGGCGCGAGGGCCTGGTCCAGGCGCCGGGCCTGGGCTTCGGGCGGCAGGTGCGGCTCCAGTCGCGCGGTCATGGCCTGGCGCGCCGTGCCAGTGAGCGAGAAGGCGACGGTTTCCGGACCGGCCGTCGCCACG
>DATLGV010000691.1:0-3606 GCA_035540275.1 Acidovorax sp.
CGCCGTCATCGTGCATGGCCGAGCGGATGCGCTGCTGCCCGTCAGCCACACCTCGCGCCCCTACGCTGCGCTGAACAAGAAGGTCGAAGGCGCTGCCAGCAAGCTCAGCTATGTGGAAGTGGCCAACGCCCAGCACTTCGACAGCTTCATCGGCCTGCCCACGGTGCTGCCGGGTTATGACAGCCGCTACGTGCCGCTGCACGTGTACCTGAACCAAGCCCTTGATGCCGTGTACGACCACCTTGCCAGCGGCAAGGCGCTGCCTGCCAGCCAGGTGGTGCGCACGGTGCCGCGTGGCGGCACACCGGGCAGCGCCCCGGCCATCACGGCCGCCAACGTGCCGCCGCTGGCCGCCACGCCTGCTGCCGCCAACGCCATCGCCGTCACGGCGGGCGCCATCGCCGTCCCCGACTGAACCCAAGGAGCTTTGCCAGACGCCACACCGTCACCGCCGCCTGCCGGGGCGCGCGTCCGGGCTTCCTGTCCCGGCGCCGCCCGTGGGCGCGGCGGCAAGCCACTCAACCAGGGGATGAATCGACATGGAAAAAATTGCAACATGGGGCCGCCGCATGGCGGCGGCGCTCACGGTGGTCTGGGTCGGCGCCACGGCGCCTTCCTTGCACGCCGCTGAAATCGTGGTGGGGCAGGTGGCCCCGCTGTCGGGCGTGCTGGCCAGTACCGGCGCTCAGATGGTGCTGGGCGGCAAGATCTATTTCGACTGGGTGAACGCCCAGGGCGGCGTGCACGGCGCCAGCATTCGCCAGGTCGTGGCCGATGATGGCTACAAGGTTGCAGACACGGTGTCGCGCACCCGCGAGATGCTGGCCCGGCCCGAGGTGGTGGCGCTGTACGGCTTTGCCGGCACGGCCAACATCACGCAGCTGCTGGCCGATGGCGTGCTCGAGCAGGGCGGCGCCGCGCTGGTGGCGCCCTACACGGGCGGCGATTCGCTGCGCAACCCCTTCAACCCCTGGATCTTTCATGTGCGCGCGGGTTATGCGGACGAAACCGAGCACATGGTGCAGCAGCTCACCACCCTGGGCATGAACCGTGTCGCCGTCATGTACCAGGACGACGGTTTTGGCAAAGCGGGGCTGGCGGGGGTGGAGGCGGCGCTGGCCAAGCGCAACCTCAAGCTCGTGGTATCTGCGGGCTACGAGCGCAATACCGACAAGGTGGACGACGCCGTCAAGGCCATCAAGGCGGCCGATGTGCATGCGGTCATCATGATTGCGGTGAACAAGCCTGCAGCGGCCTTCATCCAGCGCTACCGCGAGCAGGGCGGCGGCGCGCAGCTCTACAACATCTCGGTGGTCGACCCGACGGAGCTGGTCAAGCTTGCGGGCCTCAAGAATGCGCACGGCCTGGGCATCAGCCAGGTGGTGCCATACCCCTACCGGCCGCAACTGCCCGTGGTGCGCGAGTACCAGACGCTGCTCAAAAAGTACGCGCCCGACGCCGAGGTCAACTACACCAGCTTCGAGCAGTTCCTGGGGGCCAAGGTCCTCGTCGAAGCTTTGCGCCGTGCGGGCCCAGCGCCCACTCGCACCAAGGTGATCAAGGCCCTGGAGTCGCTGCAGAACTATGACCTGGGCGGCATCACGCTGAGTTACTCGCCCACCAACCGCATTGGCTCACGCTATGTCGAGGTCACGGTCATCGGCAGCAATGGCCGCCTCATGAAATGAACCTCTCACGACCGCATGGGTGCATTGCGCCGCATGCCGCCACCTCTTTCCATTGACCCACACGAATGCCCACCATGACCCCGTTATCGCGCTACGCCACCTGCGCTGGCTATGAAATCCATTACATGGAGTGGGGTGCGCCGGATGCCCCCGTGGTGATTGCATGGCACGGGCTGGCGCGCACCGGCCGCGACATGGACCCGCTGGCGGCCCACCTGGCGCCGCGCTACCGCGTGATCTGTCCCGACACCCTGGGCCGGGGCCTGAGCCAGTGGGCGCGCGCGCCGCAGGACGAATACCGCCTGGCGTTCTACGCGCGCATGGCGGCCGATCTGTTCGACCAGCTCGGCATCGAGAAAGCGCACTGGGTGGGCACGTCGATGGGGGGCGCCATTGGTACCGTGTGTGCTTCGGGTTTGTTCGAACCGCAGCTCAAGGGCCGCATCCAGAGCCTGCTGCTCAACGACAACGCCCCGCGCCTGGCCGATGCGGCGCTGGAGCGTATCAAGGCCTATGCGGGCCATCCGCCAGCGTTCGATACGGTGCGTGAGCTGGAGGCGTTCTTCCGGCAGGTGTACACGCCGTACGGCTGGCTCAGCGATGCGCAGTGGCGCCTGCTGACCGAAAGCAGCACGCGCCGCCTGCCCGACGGCCGCGTGACGCCGCACTACGACCCAGCCATGGTGCAGCAGTTCACCCACCATGACAACGAGTACCTGATCTGGGACCACTACGACGCGCTGACCATTCCCGTGCTGTGCCTGCGTGGGGTGGACTCCGACCTGGTGCTGCGCGACACCACGGCCGAGATGCTGACCCGGGGCCCTGGTGCGCGCGGCCAGGCCCAGGTGGTGGAGGTGCCAGGCTGCGGCCACGCCCCAGCGCTCAATGTGCCCGAGCACTATGCGCTGGTGGACGGGTTTCTGGCGAGCGCGCAAGGCGGCCAATAGCCCGTAAACCACCCGTGCGCCTACCCGCCCGCGCTGTGGCAGTCAGCGTGGCACGCCGGGCCCGCAGCCCAAGGCCTGGCTCAGCTGCTCGGCAGGAATCGCCCAGTCGGCATCTGCCGCAATCGCCTCGCGCAGGAACTTGGCCTGGGCGGGTGACCACACCGCCACGTCCGGCAGCGTGAAATTGACAGCCGTCGTGCGGTGCGTTGCGATGAACGTGGTCATCGACGCCTCGTCGGACGGCAATCCCAGTTGGTCAAACAGGTCGGACATGGTGTGAATACCGGTTTCCATGGGGCATCCTTGGTGTGTGGGGTGAAGATCGACCACGCGGCGGCTATCGCCCGCCTCCGTGGCCCGAGAACCTGTTCAAAGTCTTTTTGGAGATTGCATTGGAGTGCAATCGGGAGGAGTGGATGCTTCGGCTGCGCCGCATGGGCTCATGCCCATGCAAGCAGCCGGGGCGTCCAATCGCCCGATTTCACTCCAACCCTTCGGGCAAGTGCCTTGCCGGGAGGTCTGCGGCGTTGCGGCGCTTGTGGATAGCCGGGCTATCCACTGCGCACCGCGCCTTGCATCCCATCCCGGCAAGGGACTTGTGCAACTCCAAAAAGATTTTGAACAGGTTCTGGGCGCTATTGCAGCATGGGCAGGCCCGGCGGCATGTAGGACGGTCTCGGAGTTGTTGGGCTGTTGGCATGCCGTCTCATGCATGGCGCCCATCAGTGGGTGCTAGCCCACGGCCAGCGCCCGCGCACGGCTGCTGCTACTGGACAGCGCCGCTGGTTGCAGGCCCGGGCCGTCAGCGGCCCAGCTGCGCCAGCGCAGCTTGCAGGCCGGCCAGCCCGCCCACACGCTGGTCGTTGATGAAAATCTGCGGCATCTGCCGCACCGAGGGGCCGCATTTGGCATAAAACGCCAGGCGCTCGGCCTCGTCATCGATCTTGATTTCTTCGTAGGGCAGCGAA
>DATLGV010000692.1:0-4371 GCA_035540275.1 Acidovorax sp.
CAATAGCCGCTCCATGACCACCCGCAGTGCCCCCGCCCAGCGAGACCCCGCGCCCAAACGGCGCGCGGCCGACGTGGCCTATGACGCCATCGAGGCCATGATCTCCACCCTGCAGCTGCAGCCCGGCTCGCCCGTGGTGGAGGCCGAGATTGTGGAAAGCACGGGCCTCGGCCGCACCCCCGTGCGCGAGGCCCTGCTGCGCATGGTCTCCATCGGGCTGATTGCGCAGCAGCCCCGGCGCGGGCTGCTGGTGTCGCACATCGACCTGGCCGACCACCTGGACGTGATCCAGACCCGCCGCGTGCTGGAGCGCCTGATTGCGTCGTGTGCCGCGCGCCGCGCCACGGCACCGCAGCGCCAGGCCATCGTGCAGTGCGCCGAGAACATGGTGGAAGCCGCCGCACGCGGCCACCTGGACGACTACATGCAGGCCGACCACGCGCTGGACGTGGTGGTGCACCAGGCCAGCCAGAACCACTCGGCCGTCAAATGCGTGCAGCCGCTCATCGTGCAATGCCGCCGCTTCTGGTATGCCTACCAGCACGAGGGCGAGGTGTCCGAAGGCGCGCGCGCCCACATGCAGCTGGCCCAGGGCATTGCCAGCGGCGACGAAGCCCAGGCCATGGACGGGGCCGAGCAGCTGATGGAGTACCTGGAGCGGTTTGCGCGGCGCATCATCGACCGCTGACGCAGGCCGGGGCGGCCCTCTTCAGGCCCCGACTCGGGTTTTATTGCTATCTATTTAGCAGCGTAAATAACTGACCCAGAGCACGGCAGCAGTCTAAAACCCTCAAGAATTCACCGATCACTCCGCCACCTGCTGCCCCAGCAGGATGCGCTGCTCCAGAAAGCGCCACAGCCGCTCGTCCTGGCTGAACGACACATTGAAGCGCAGCCAGCCCGTGGGGCGCGGCTCCACTAAAAAGAGCTGGCCGGGGCCCAGCATGATGCCCGCGCCCGTGGCTTCTTTCGACAGCTCGGCGCTGTCGGGCAGATCAGGGTGGCGCGCCCACAGGTACATGCCCGCCTCGGGTTCGTGGAACAGCTCAAACCCCAGGTTCAGCAACCGCCGGCCCACCGCGCGGTGCGCCTCGGCCAGGCGCTCGCGCAGCGACTTGAGGTGCTTGCGCCAGCGGCCGTCGGTCACCACGCCAAAGGTGATGCGCTCGGTGATCTCGGAGGATGTCAGGCCCGAGATCATCTTGAGCTGCACCAGCTCGTCCAGCAGATCGCGCCGCGCTGCCACATAGCCCGTGCGCAGATTGGGCGAGATGGTCTTGGAGAAACTGCCGATGTAGACCACGCGGCTGAGCTGGTCCAGGCTGGCCAGCGAGGGGCGCACGGTCGAATCCATGTCGGCATAGATATCGTTCTCCACCAGCGCAAAACCATGCTGCTCGGCCAGCTGCAGCAGGCGGTGCAGGTGTGCGACCGACGCCATGGAGCAGGTGGGGCTTTGCAGGCGCGGCTGGGTGAAGAACACCGTGGGCCGGTGCGTTGCCAGCAAGGCCTCCAGCGCTGGCAGGTCGTAGCCCGAGGCGGTGCGCGGCACCCCCACCACCTGCGCGCCCGCAAAGCGCAGCATGAAGTGCAGGTTGGGGTAGCCGGGGTCGTCCACCAGCACCACGTCGCCGGGCTTGACCAGGCGGCGCGCCACCAGGTCCAGCGCCTGGCTGGAGCCCTGGGTGAGCAGCACCTGGTCGGCGTCCACCGCCAGGTGGTGCTCGGCCAGCGACTCGGCCACCACCATGCGCAGCGCCATGTGGCCGTGCGGCAGGCCATAGCCGTCCAGCTCGGGGCCGTCGGACGACAGCTGGCGCATGCTGCGCTTGACCGCATCGCCAAACAGCCAGTCGTGCGGCAGCCAGCCGCAGCCCGGCTTCATGGGCAGGTTGCGGTTTTCAAAAATCTGCTTGAGGTACCAGCGCGCATCAAAACGGGGCACCGGGCGCGCGGGCGCACCAGCACCGGGCGCCACGCCTTCGTCGCCCCGCCGCTTCACAAAAAAGCCCGCGTTGGCGCGCGACACCAGCCAGCCCTGCGCCACCAGGCGGTCATAGGCCTCGACCACGGTGAACACGCTCACGCCGTGCGCAGCGGCAAAAGCGCGGATGGACGGGAGCTTGCTGCCGGGTTTGAGCACCTGCCCAACGATCAGGCCCCGCAGCCCGTCAACGATCTGGCTGACCAGCGGTGTCTGCAGGTCCGGGCTGAGAGTGAGCATCAGGAGGCGAAAAAAGGAGGCGAATTGTGCACCGGCTTGGCGCACACCAAATCAGGGATTGCCTGTACAGGATTCTAGACCTGCACAGTGCGCGCCAAACAGCGCTGCGCTGTACATGGACGGTGTGGGGCGCGACTTCCAGAATCCGCCCCATTCCTTCATTTCCTTGTCACCCACCACGCCGACCACCATGCAGCAAGACCGCCACTTCACCAACGCCGCCCTCCTCACCCGCCGCCACGCCGCCGTGGCCCGGGGCGTGGGCCAGGCCCATGACCTCTTCATCCAGAAGGCCCGCAACGCCGAGCTGTGGGATGTGGAAGGCCGCCGCTTCATCGACTTTGCCGGTGGCATCGCCGTGCTGAACACCGGCCACCTGCACGCCGGGGTGATTGCAGCCGTGAAGGCGCAGCTCGACCTGTACACCCACACCTGCTTTCAGGTGGTGGCGTACGAGCCCTACGTGGAGGTGTGCGAACGCCTGAACACGCTGGCCCCCGGCGGGTTTGCCAAGAAAAGCCTGCTGCTCACCACCGGTGCCGAGGCGGTGGAAAACGCCATCAAGATCGCCCGCGCCTACACCAAGCGCCCCGGCGTGATCGCCTTCACGGGCGGCTACCACGGCCGCACCAACCTCACGCTGGGCCTCACCGGCAAGGTGGCGCCTTACAAGATCGGGTTCGGCCCCTTCCCTGGCGAGACCTACCACGCCCTGTTCCCCAACGCGCTGCACGGCGTGAGCGTGGAGCAGGCGCTGCATTCGGTGGAGCTGATCTTCAAGAACGACATCGAGCCCGAGCGCGTGGCAGCCTTCATCGTCGAGCCGGTGCAGGGCGAAGGCGGCTTCTACGTCGCCCCGCCCGAATTCATCAGCGGCCTGAAGACGCTGGCCGACCGCTACGGCATCCTGCTGATTGCCGACGAAGTGCAGACCGGCGCAGGCCGCACCGGCACCTGGTTTGCCAGCGAGCAGTGGCCCGTGGCGCCCGACCTGATCACCACGGCCAAGTCGCTGGCGGGCGGTTTCCCCCTGGCAGGCGTGGTGGGCCGGGCCGATGTGATGGATGCACCCGCACCCGGCGGCCTGGGCGGCACCTACGCAGGCAGCCCCGTGGCCTGCGCCGCCGCGCTGGCCGTGATCGAAGCCTTTGCGCAAGAAAGCCTGCTGGCCCGCAGCCAGGACATGGGCGCGCTGCTGGTGCGCAGCCTGAAAGACATCGCAGCCAAGGTGCCCGCCATTGGCGACGTGCGCGGCCTGGGCGCCATGGTGGCGATCGAGCTGTTCGAAAACGGCGACCTGAGCCGCCCCGATGCCGCCCTGACCAAGCAGGTGGTGGCCGAGGCCGCGCGGCGCGGGCTGATCCTGCTGTCGTGCGGCACCCATGGCAACGTGATCCGCATCCTGGTGCCGCTGACCGCCTCGGACGCGCTGCTGCACGAGGGCCTGGCCATCCTGGCCGACAGCCTGGAGGCCGTGGCTGCGGCCACGAACTGACATGCGCCCGGCCCTTCACTCCACCTACCAGGCACCGCCCGCCATGAACCAGCCCGCCGAACCCCTGGTGCGCTTTACCGGCGTGCAAAAGACCTACGACGGCGAGCAGCTGGTGGTGCGCGCGCTGGACCTGGACATCCAGCGCGGCGAATTTTTGAGCCTGCTGGGCCCGTCGGGCTCGGGCAAGACCACCACGCTGATGATGCTGGCCGGGTTCGAGTCGCCCACGGCGGGCGACATTCTGCTGGACGGCAAGCAGATCACGCGCACGCCGCCGCACAGGCGCAACTTTGGCATGGTGTTCCAGAACTACGCGCTGTTCCCCCACCTCACGGTGGGCGAGAACGTGGCCTACCCGCTCACGGTGCGCAAGGTGCCCAAGGCCGAGCAGGCCGAGCGCGTGAAGAAGGCCCTGGACATGGTGCGCCTGTCGGGCATGGCCGACCGCTTGCCCGCACGCCTGTCGGGCGGCCAGCAGCAGCGCGTGGCGCTGGCCCGCGCGCTGGTGTTCAACCCGCAGCTGGTGCTGATGGACGAGCCCCTGGGCGCGCTCGACAAGCAGCTGCGCGAGCACATGCAGATCGAGCTCAAGGAACTGCACCGCCAGCTCGGCGTGAGCTTCGTCTACGTCACGCACGACCAGGGCGAGGCG
>DATLGV010000693.1:0-2479 GCA_035540275.1 Acidovorax sp.
GACGAGCTGGTGCGCCCGAGCACCACCGTCGAGTCGCTCGGGCGCACCAGCTCGTCGGTGTCGAGCACGACCGTGCCGTTGCCGTCGACGACGGGGACGACCGAGCGCTCGAAGTAGCCGTTGGCCCAGGCCTTGGCCGCACGGGATTGCGACTCGGCGGCGTAGGCGTCGACGTCCTCCCGCGTCCAGCCCTCCAGCGTGGCGATCAGGTCGGCGCCGATGCCCTGCGGCACGAACAGCGTGGCGGAGTTGGTCTCCGGGTCTTGCGCCCAGGCGCCGCCGTCGGAGCCAATGGGCACGCGGCTCATGCTCTCCACGCCGCCGGCCACCACCAGGTCTTCCCAGCCGCTGCGCACCTTTTGTGCGGCCATGTTCACGGCTTCGAGGCCCGAGGCGCAGAAGCGGTTGACCTGCACGCCCGCGCAGCGAAAGTCCCACCCGGCCTTGAGCGCTGCCACCTTGGGCAGCACCGAGCCCTGCTCGCCCACGGGCGAGACGATGCCCATGACCACGTCGTCCACCGCGGCGGTGTCAAAGCGGTGGCGCGCTTGCAGCTCGGTCAGCAGGCCCACCAGCAGGTCGATGGGCTTGACCTCGTGCAGGGTGCCGTCCTTCTTGCCCTTGCCGCGCGGGGTGCGCAGCGCGTCGAATACGTAGGCTTCGGTCATGGTGTGGTCTCCAGATTTGAATGAAATTGGCCGTTTGCGCTCGTCCATCAAGCGCTAGAAGCTATGAATACAGTAGCGGTCGGCGGTTTCTCCACTGGCCGAGGCGCGGGCAGCCAAGCAAGGGCCGCCCCGCAGTGAGGGCTGCGTCCCCCTGCCCGCATTGCGCAGCAATGCGAGAGCGGGGGGAAGGCGCGCAGCGCCACAGGGGGGTGTTTCATTTCAAGCCCATGCCGCGCGAGATGACTTCTTTCATGATCTCGTTGGTGCCGCCATAGATGCGCTGTACGCGTGCGTCGGCGTAGGCGCGGGTGATGGGGTATTCCCACATGTAGCCGTAGCCGCCAAACAGCTGCACGCATTCGTCCATCACCTTGCACTGCAGGTCGGTCGTCCAGTACTTGGCCATGCTGGCGGTCTGGGTGTCGAGCTGGTCACGCACGACCAGCTCGCAGCACTTGTCCACAAACACCCGGGCCACCTGCACCTCGGTCTGCAGCTCGGCCAGCGTGTAGCGGGTGTTCTGGAACGATGCCACCGGTTGCCCGAAGACCTTGCGCTGCTTGACGTAATCCACCGTCCAGTCGATGGCGGCCTGGGCCGCGGCCACGGCGGTGATGGCGATCTGCAGGCGCTCCCACGGCAACTGCTCCATCAGGCAGATAAAGCCGCGCCCTTCCATGGCGGGGCCGCCCAACAGGTTCTCGGCAGGCACCTTCACATCGTTGAAGAACAGCTCGGAGGTGTCCTGGGCCTTCATGCCCATCTTCTGGAGGCGCTGGCCTTTTTCAAAGCCGGGCATACCGCGCTCCACCAGCAAGAGGCTAGTGCCCTTGGCTCCAGCAGCCGGGTCGGTCTTGGCCACGACGATGACCAGGTCGGCATGCCAGCCATTGGTGATGAAGGTCTTGCTGCCATTCAGAACGTAGTGGCTGCCGTCGGCGCTCTTGATGGCCGTGGTTTGGATGCCCTGCAGGTCGCTGCCTGCGGCGGGCTCGCTCATGGCGATGGCGCCCACCACGGCGCCGGTGGCCATTGGCGGCAGGTACTTTTGTTTTTGCGCCTCAGTGCCGTAGTGCAGGATGTACGGCGCCACGATCTCGCTGTGCAGACCAAAGCCGATGCCGGTGGTGCCCGCGCGCGCCAGCTCTTCCATCTGCGCCACCGAATACAGCTTGTCGGCCCCGGCGCCGCCGTATTGCTCGGGCAGGCTCATGCACAGAAAGCCGTTGGCGCCCGCCTGGCTCCACACCTCGCGCGCCACGTATCCCTGGTCTTCCCAGTCGGCATGGTGGGGTGTCACCTCTTTATCAATGAAGCGGCGAAAGCTGTCGGCAAAGGCCTGGTGGTCGGGCTGGAAGAGGGTGCGTTCGATCATGGTGGGGCAACCAGGTTATTTATGCAAAGTTACTGCTTGGTTAAATTCTGCCACCGACTGGGCCCGGATGCACCCCCTGAAACGCAAAAGCCGCCCGAAGGCGGCTTGAAGGATGCGGTTCAGGCGCTCATGGCTTGACGTAGTCGGAGACCACCTTCCACTTGCCGTCCTGGATCTGCGACAGGCGCGAGAGGTCGCTGCCCAGGCGCTTTTGCGGGCCAAAGGTGCCCTCGGCGCTGCCGAACATGTCGGGCGGAATCACCATGGTGTCCATGGCCTTGATGAAGCTGTCGGTGCTGAGGTTGGGACCTGCCTTCTGGGCGGCCTTGATGAAGGCATCGATGGCGTTGTAGCCGTAGACCGAGAAGACGGTGGGGTCTTCATTGAACTTGGTCTTGTACTTGTTGGCCCAGAAGCGGATGGGCTGGCTGGCTTC
>DATLGV010000694.1:0-1558 GCA_035540275.1 Acidovorax sp.
CCCTCAGACAGATATGTCTGCCTCCTCTGCCACCGCAAGGCCTGCCGCCGCGCCGCTCTCGATCCATCCCGGCCTGGCCATTCTGGTGCTGGCCCTGCTGCTGTCCATCCAGCCCGTCACCACCGACCTGTATCTGCCCGCCCTGCCCGCGCTCACCCGCAGCCTGGGCGCACCCATGGCGGCCGCGCAGCTCACGCTCAGCGGGCTGCTGCTGGCGTTCGGTGGCTCGCAGATGGTGTGGGGCCCGCTGTCTGACCGCTTTGGCCGCCGCCCCATCCTGCTGGCAGGGCTCACCATCTACACCGTGGCCTCGCTGGGCAGCGCCTTTGCGCCGACCATGGGCCTGCTGATTGTGTGGCGCATCGCCCAGGGGGCTGCCATGGGCGCCGTGGTGATGTGCGCGCGCGCCATCGTGCGCGACCTGTACACACCGCTGGAGGGCGCGCGCGCCATGTCCAAGGCGCTCACGGGGCTGGGCATCGTGGCCTGCATCTGCGCGCCCATGGGGGGCCTGCTGAGCGAATGGCTGGGCTGGCGCGCTGCGCTGCTGGCACTCACGGTGTACGCCGTGGTCACGCTGGCGCTGGTGGCCTTGCGCCTGCCCGAGACCCTGGCCCACCGCAACCCGCAGGCCCTGCAGCCCCGTGCGCTGGCGGGCACCTGGCTGCATGTGCTGCGCAGCCCCACCTTCTGGGCGTTTTCGCTGCAGACCACGGCCACCTACGGCGGCCTGTTCACGTTTCTGGCGTCGTCCTCGTTCGTTTACATCGATGTGCTGGGCCTCAGCCGCACCATGTATGGCTGGGTCATGGCCTCGGCCTGCGTGGCCTACTTTGGGGGCACCTTTGTGTGCCGTGCGCTGCTGGCGCGCTTTGGCCTGCAGCGCACGGTGGCCATTGCCGGGGCCTTGAGCGCCGGGGGCGGCACGCTGATGGCGCTGGTGGCCTGGATGGGCTGGCACCAGCCCTGGGCGCTGACGCTGCCGTTCTACTTGTTCATGGTGGGGCATGGCATCCACCAGCCCTGTGGGCAAAGTGGCGCGGTGGGCCCCTTCCCCAAGGCAGCGGGCGTGGCATCGGCATTGAACGGCTTCATGATGATGCTGGCGGCGTTTGCCATTGGCGGCTGGCTGGGTATGCGGCTCGATGGCACGGTGTGGCCGCTGGTCAATGGCGTCTGGTTCTGGTCGGTGGCGCTGGCCGTGGTCTCGTGGACGCTGGTGCAGAAGTTTGGAGCGCCCCGTGAACACGTCTGACACCCTCCCCACCATCGCCCTGGCGGGTCCCACCGCGTCGGGCAAGACGGCCGGTGCCCTGGCGCTGGCCGCCGTGCTGGGCAAGCAAGGCCAGGCGGTCGAGATCATCAGCGTGGACTCGGCCCTGGTGTACCGTGGCATGGACATCGGCACCGCCAAACCCACGCCCGACGAGCGCGCCGCCGTGCCCCACCACCTCATCGACATCCGCGACCCGCTGCAGGCCTACAGCGCTGCCGAGTTTGTGCAAGACGCCACCCGGCTCATCGCCGAGATCCGCGCGCGTGGCGCACTGCCACTGCT
>DATLGV010000695.1:0-4116 GCA_035540275.1 Acidovorax sp.
ACCCAAGCCAATGTGTACTTTGACGGCAAGTGCGTGAGCCACGGCATCACCTTCCCGGACGGCACGAAGAAGTCGGTGGGTGTGGTGCTGCCCGCAACGCTCACGTTCAACACTGGCGCTCCTGAAATCATGGAATGCGTGGCAGGCTCATGCGAATACAAGCTGGCAGGCACCGATGCGTGGGTGAAATCGTCCGCCGGCGAAAAGTTCAGCGTGCCCGGCAACTCCCAATTCGACATCCGCGTGACCGAGGCCTACCACTACATCTGCCATTTCGGCTGAGATGTTCGGGCTGAAATTTGATTGATTTTGGCCTCTGGCGCCTATCCAACAAGCGCCAGCAGCTATCATTTTTGAGAAGCATTCCATGGCAACCATCCTCCAGAACCTTCCCCTCGGCCAAAAGGTCGGCATCGCGTTTTCCGGCGGCCTGGACACCAGCGCCGCGCTGCACTGGATGAAGCTCAAGGGCGCTGTGCCCTACGCCTACACCGCCAACCTGGGCCAGCCCGACGAGCCCGACTACGACGCCATCCCCAAGAAAGCCATGGAATACGGCGCCGAGAAGGCCCGCCTGGTGGACTGCCGCACGCAACTGGCCCACGAAGGCATTGCCGCCCTGCAGGCCGGCGCCTTCCACATATCTACCGGTGGCCTGACCTACTTCAACACCACGCCCCTGGGCCGCGCCGTGACCGGCACCATGCTGGTGGCCGCCATGAAGGAAGACGACGTCAACATCTGGGGCGACGGCTCGACCTTCAAGGGCAACGACATCGAGCGCTTCTACCGCTACGGCCTGCTCACAAACCCCTCGCTCAAGATCTACAAGCCCTGGCTGGACCAGCTGTTCATCGACGAGCTGGGTGGCCGCGCCGAAATGTCGGCGTTCATGACCCAGGCCGGCTTTGGCTACAAGATGAGCGCCGAGAAGGCCTACAGCACCGACAGCAACATGCTGGGCGCCACGCACGAGGCCAAGGACTTGGAGTTCCTGTCCAGCGGCATCCGCATCGTGAACCCCATCATGGGTGTGGCGTTCTGGAAGCCCGAGGTCGAGGTGAAGGCCGAGGAAGTCTCCGTGACCTTCAATGAAGGCCAGCCAGTGGCGCTGAACGGCAAGGAGTTCAACGACCCGGTCGAGCTGATCCTCGAAGCCAACCGCATCGGCGGCCGCCACGGCCTGGGCATGAGCGACCAGATCGAAAACCGCATCATCGAGGCCAAGAGCCGCGGCATCTACGAAGCCCCGGGCCTGGCGCTGCTGCACATCGCCTACGAGCGCCTGGTGACCGGCATCCACAACGAGGACACCATCGAGCAGTACCGGATGAACGGCCTGAAGCTGGGCCGCCTGCTGTACCAGGGCCGCTGGTTTGACCCACAAGCCATCATGCTGCGCGAAACCGCCCAGCGCTGGGTGGCCCGCGCCGTGACCGGTACGGTGACGCTGGAACTGCGCCGCGGCAATGACTATTCGCTGCTCAACACCGAGTCGCCCAACCTGACCTATGCGCCCGAGCGCCTGTCGATGGAGAAGGTGGAAGACGCGCCGTTCAGCCCGCTGGACCGCATTGGCCAGCTGACCATGCGCAACCTGGACATCTCGGACACGCGCGGCAAGCTGGGCGTGTACTCGCGGGCCGGCCTGCTGTCGCTGGGAGGCAATGCCGCCCTGGCCCAGCTGGACAACGACCGCAAGTAAGTCCCAGGGAAAATTCCTCGTCAAAAGTAGCTCCAGCACTAATTGAAAATGCGCTGGTAGCTACAAATCCATGAGCAAAGCCACCGGAAACGGTGGCTTTTTTTATGGCGCGTTGGTGTCATACCACGGCACCACCTTCACATCCGCCAAAATTATCATTTAAATCATATTAATCGTACAATTATCACTTCACATTCTTCGTTGACGGAGCCTTCCATGCCCACTCTCTTTCGCACTCTGCAATCCAGCTTGCGCCGCACGTTCGCACTGGGCGCGACCCTGTGCCTGCTGGCGCCCGCATGGGCACTCGAACCACCTGCAGGTGCGGTGATCCTGACGATTTCTGGAAAGGTGGGAGAAACCAATCAGGCGGGCGCGGCCCTGTTTGACCTCGCCATGCTGGAGGCCCTGCCCCAGCAGAGTTTTGTAACCAACACGCCCTGGTACAAGGAGCCCACCAAGTTCACGGGCCCGCTGCTGCGCGACGTGCTGGCTGCCGCCAAGGCCAGTGGCGCAACGCTGGAAGCCATGGCACTCAACGACTACAAGACCAGCATTCCCATGGACGATGCGCGTCAATTCAACATGATCGTGGCCCACCGCATCAACGACCAGCCCATCTCGGTGCGCACCAAGGGGCCGTTGTTCATCATTTACCCGTTCGACAGCGTGCCTGCCCTGAAAGCCGCCAAATACTACGGCCGCTCTGCCTGGCAGCTCAAATCCCTGAAGGTGGACTGAGCCGCGCAATGCCCGCCCACCGCGACAGTCGGCGCTACCTGCTGCGGCTGGTCCTGTGCACCACCGTCTTGGCGGGAGCCATGGCCGTTTTGCTGGTGTTGCAGCTCACGCAGCGGCAAGCCATCCTCAAAAGCGCCGACCTGCGCAGTGACTCCATCACGGCACTGTCGTTCCAGATGGAGAGGGAGTTTCTCCGCCTGCGACAGGCCATTGAGGTCAATGCCCAGAGCAACGCCCCCATCGACCTGGAGACGCTCAGGCTGCGCAGCGACGTTTTCGCCAGCCGCCTGCAGCTGATGCAGGACACGCCCAGCACCATCGCCCTGCAAGAGCGCACGGAATACCAAGCCACCATGCCGCAGCTGATGGCCTTGATGGACAAGGTGGATGCCGTCCTGATGCCGTCGGCAGAGCCCATGCGCATTCAACTGGCCCAGTTGCTGCCCGCCTTTGATGCCCTGGGCCCCCAGACGCAACATCTGACGATGGCCGCGACCCGCCAAACCGCAGTGTTGCTGGAACAGCAGGAGTTGACCATGCTCGGCCAGAGTCGGCAGATCATGGTGCTGATCCTGGTGCAGCTCGTGCTGCTGCTGCTCGCGGCGGCCGCGCTCGCCTGGCGCCACCACCGCATGGAGCACGAGCGGCGCGCCATGCAACAGCTGACGCTCAACCTGAAAGAGGCCAATTTGGCGGCAGAGACCGCCAACCGGGGCAAAAGCCAGTTCCTCGCCAACATGAGCCATGAATTGCGCACGCCCTTCAACGGCGTGCTGGGCATGCTGACCCTGCTGGAGCGCACGGCGCTCACCGCACGACAAAAGGAATACATAGGCACGGCCAGGGGCTCTGCAGACCACCTGCTCTCACTGCTGAACGACATTCTGGATGTGTCTGCCATGGAGACCGGCAAGATGGCGATCCACCCGCACCCCATGGATCTGCACGCCCTGGTGGCCAGCGCAGAGCACCTGATGCAGCCAGTGGCAGCGCAGAAAGGTCTGGGCTTTCATACCCACCGTGCTGCCGATGTGCCGCAGTGGGTGCAGGCCGACGGCACCCGGCTCAAGCAGATCGTTCTGAACCTGGTCACCAACGCCATCAAATTCAGCGAGAGCGGTACGGTGACGCTGCGCCTCTCGCGCGATGCGACACCCCCGCAACCGCCCATGGACGCTGCGCCTGCGGCGTCCGCCGAATCGGCGGTGACGACCGGGTCTGCGGCGGCCTACCCCTTGCGCCTGGAGGTCTGCGACCAAGGCATCGGCATGGACGCCCGGACGCTGTCCAAACTGTTCAGGCGTTTCACCCAGGGAGACGAGAGTACATCGCGCCGGTTTGGCGGCACGGGCCTGGGGCTGGAGATATCGCGCAATCTGGCGCTGCGCATGGGCGGCGAGATCTCCGTGACCAGCGCGCCCGGCAAAGGCAGCACGTTTACCCTCATGCTGCCGCTGCCAACCGCAACGGCACCTGAACCGGTCGCCGAGCAGGCCACCGACCAGCCTCCCGTGACGCGCCCCGCCGACATGCAGGGGCTGACCGTGCTGGTGGCGGACGACCACCTTGTGAACCGCAAATACATGGGCGCGCTGCTGGAAGACATGGGGCACACGGTGGTGTTCGCTGAAGACGGCGCACAGGCCTGCGCCGCCGTGCAAAGCCGCTGC
>DATLGV010000696.1:0-1936 GCA_035540275.1 Acidovorax sp.
CTGCTGGGCCATTACTCGCCCGAACTCGCCGTCAAGATGAAGCCGCTGGGCGATGGCTTCATCCAACTGATCAAGATGGTGATCGGCCCGATCATCTTCTGTACTGTCGTCTCCGGCATTGCCGGCATGCGCGACATGAAGAAGGTGGGCCGCGTGGGCGGCAAGGCGTTGCTCTACTTCGAGGTCGTCTCGACCTTCGCGCTGATCATCGGTCTCGCGGCGGGCCACATCTTCAACCCCGGCGCGGGCTTTAACGTCGACGTCAACACCATCGATGCCAAGGCTGTGGCGCAGTACGCCGCCAAGGCGCACTCGGCCAGCACGGTCGACTTCCTGCTCAACATCATCCCGAGCACGGTGGTGGATGCCTTCGCCAAGGGCGACATCCTGCAGATCCTGCTGATCGCGCTGCTGTTTGGCGGTGCGCTTTCTGCCATGGGCGAGCGCGCGCAGATGGTGACGGACTTCATCGACCAGATCTCGCACGTGTTCTTCCGCATCGTGCACGTCATCACGCGTGTGGCCCCCATCGGTGCCTTTGGTGCCATGGCATTCACCATCGGCAAATACGGCGTGATCTCGCTGGTGCCGCTGCTCAAGCTGGTCGGCACGTTCTACTTCACGGCGATCATCTTTGTCGTGGTGGTGCTGGGCACCATCGCGCGGGTGGTCGGCTTCAACATCTTCCGCTTCGTTGCGTACATCAAGGAAGAACTGCTAATCGTGCTCGGCACCAGCTCGTCGGAATCGGCGCTGCCGCACCTGATGGAAAAGATGGAGAAGCTGGGCTGCTCGAAGTCGGTGGTGGGCCTGGTGGTTCCGACCGGTTACTCGTTCAATCTGGACGGCACCAACATCTACATGACGCTGGCGGCCCTGTTCATCGCCCAGGCCACCAACACCGAGCTGACGCTGGGCCACCAGGTGGCGCTGTTGCTCGTCGCCATGCTGTCGTCCAAGGGCGCGGCGGGTGTGACGGGGGCGGGCTTCATCACCCTGGCTGCCACCCTGGCGGTGGTGCCCGAGGTGCCCGTGGCCGGCATGGCGCTGATTCTGGGCGTGGACCGCTTCATGAGCGAATGCCGCTCGCTGACCAACTTCATCGGCAACGCCGTGGCCACGGTGGTGGTCTCCCGCTGGGAAAACGCGCTGGACCACCACCGCCTGGACGCGGCGCTGAATGGCCATGCACTGCCTGCGCCGGCTGTGCACGCTGCGGCTCCCGTGGCAGCGGCGGATGTTCCCGCGGGCGCCGCTGTCCGCACGGCCGCCTGACTTTCCTTCGGCTGCGTACCCCACGGCGCAGGTCTCAGGGCCTGCGCCGTTTTCATTGGAGGGTCATGCGCGCGGCGGGGCCCATCAAGCACAATGGCGCCCGTTGCCTGCCTGCGTTCAGGGCCTGGCCCCTTCAAGGACGATTCATGACGCTCGAAGCATTCCTCGCCGCCTTCCATCTGCTGGCCATCCTCACGCTGGTGGTTTTCCTCACCAGCGAGGCCGCACTGTGCCGTTCGGAATGGATGAACCCTGCCGTGGTCAAGCGCCTGGCCCGGCTGGATCTGATCTATGGCATCACGGCCGTGGTGCTGCTGGCCACGGGCCTGGCGCGCCTGTACCTGGGGGTGAAGGGGTTGTCCTGGTACGTTTCGCAACCGCTGTTTCACATCAAGATCACTTTGTTTGTGCTGATGGGGCTGATCTCCATCCGGCCGACCCTGACCTTCCGCCGCTGGCTCAAGGTGCTGAACGACACGGGGGCGCTGCCTGCCGAGGCCGAGGTGCGCAGCACCCGCCGCTGGGTCATGGTCCAGTCCCACATCCTGCCCGTGGTGGCGGTGCTGGCCGTGTTCTGGGCACGCGGCTGGTGATGCGGGCATGAAAAATCCGCCGCACCCCATGCGGGGCCGGCGGATGGCTTGCGTGCGGGCGCCGTGGT
>DATLGV010000697.1:0-8385 GCA_035540275.1 Acidovorax sp.
CGGTGTTGTTGATCGTGGTGGGCTTGCCATACAGGCCAAAGCTGGCCGGGAACGGCGGCTTGAAACGGGGTTGTCCCTTTTTGCCTTCCAGCGATTCAAGCAATGCAGTTTCTTCACCGCAAATGTAGGCACCAAAACCGTGGGCTGCGTGCAGCTGGAAGCTGAAACTGCTGCCCAGGATGTTGTCACCCAGGTAACCCGCTGCCCGCGCCTCCTCCAGCGCCGCTTCAAACCGTTCGTAGGTCTGGAAGATCTCGCCGTGGATGTAGTTGTAGCCGACAGAGATGCCCATCGCGTAGGCAGCGATGATCATGCCTTCGATGACGATGTGCGGGTTGAATTGCAGGATGTCACGGTCCTTGCAGGTACCAGGCTCGCCCTCGTCGGAATTGCACACCAGGTATTTCTGGCCAGGGAACGAGCGGGGCATGAAGCTCCACTTCAGGCCTGTAGGGAAACCGGCACCACCGCGGCCACGCAGGCCGGATTCCTTGACAGTGGCAATGACCTGATCTTGCGTCAGGCCCTCGTTACCGTCCTTGCCCAGGATGCGGCGCAGAGCCTGATAGCCGCCACGCGCTTCGTAGTCCTTGATGCTCCAGTTGCTGCCATTCAGGCCCGCATAGATCTGGGGGTTGATATGGCGGTCGTGGAAACAGGTCTGAACACCTGTGGCCTGGAATTGGGAGAGTATTTGGGCTGCCGTGGTCATCACTGGCCCTCCGCGGCGCGCAGGCCGTCAACAAGCTGGTCGAGCTTGTCGTTGTCCATGAAGCTGCACATCGTGCGGTCGTTGACCAGCATCACCGGCGCATCGGCGCAAGCACCCAGGCATTCGCATTGCTGCAGGGTGAACAGGCCGTCAGGCGTGGTTTCGCCCATCGAAACACCGAGCTTCTTTTCCAGGTGATGCAAGGCCTTCTGCCCGTCGCGCAACTGGCAAGGCAGGTTGGTGCACACGTTGAGCTTGTACTTGCCCACCGGTTGCTGGTTGTACATGTTGTAGAAGGTCGTGACTTCGTGCACGGCGATCTGCGCCATGCCCAGATAGTCGGCGATCACCGCCTCGCTCTCGGCACTGACGTAACCTTGCTCCTGCTGAACGATGGACAAGCACGCCATCACCGCAGACTGCTTCTGGTCTGCGGGGTACTTGGCCACTTCGCGCGCAAACCGCGCCTTGGTCGCTTCGGTAATCATCGGTCAATCTCTCCGAACACGATATCCATGGTGCCAATGATGGCGACGGCGTCCGCGATCATGTGGCCACGCGCCATTTCATCGAGCGTGGCCAGATGCGCAAAACCTGGGGCGCGGATCTTGAGACGGTAAGGCTTGTTGGCGCCATCGCTCACCAGATAGATGCCGAACTCGCCCTTGGGATGTTCCACGGCCGCATAGGCCTCGCCTTCGGGCACGTGGAAGCCTTCCGTGAAGAGCTTGAAATGGTGGATCAGCTCTTCCATGTTCGACTTCATGGATTCACGCGCGGGCGCAGCGACCTTGTGGTTGTCGGTGATCACCGGGCCGGGGTTGGCCTTGAGCCAGTCCACGCATTGCTTGATGATGCGATTCGACTCGCGCATTTCCTGCACACGCACCAGATAGCGGTCGTAGCAGTCGCCGGTCTTGCCCACTGGCACATCAAAATCGACGCGGTCGTATGCATCGTACGGCTGGGTCTTGCGCAGGTCCCAGGCAATGCCGGAGCCACGGAGCATGGGGCCGGTCATGCCCAGGTTCAGGGCGCGCTCGGGCGGCACGACGCCGATGCCGACAGTGCGCTGCTTCCAGATGCGGTTGTCGGTGAGCAGCGTTTCGTACTCGTCCACGCAGCCGGGGAACCGCTGCGTGAAATCGTCGATGAAGTCCAGCAAAGAACCCTGGCGATTCTGGTTCAGAGCCTCCAGCGCCTTGGCGTTCTTGATCTTGCTGACCTTGTACTGCGGCATGCTGTCGGGCAGATCGCGGTACACGCCGCCCGGGCGGAAATAGGCCGCATGCATGCGCGCACCAGACACCGCCTCGTACATGTCGAACAGGTCTTCACGCTCGCGGAAGGTGTAGATCAGAATGGTGGAGCTGCCGCAGTCGTTACCGTGCGAACCGAGCCACATCAGGTGGTTGAGCAGGCGCGTGATCTCGGAAAACATCACGCGGATGTACTGCGCACGCACCGGCACTTCCAGGCCCAGCAACTTTTCAATGGCCAGGCAGTAGGCGTGCTCGTTGCACATCATCGACACATAGTCCAGCCGGTCCATGTAAGGCAGCGACTGGATGTAGGTCTTGTGCTCGGCCAGCTTTTCGGTGGCGCGGTGCAGCAGCCCGATGTGCGGGTCAGCACGTTGCACGACCTCGCCGTCCAACTCCAGCACCAGACGCAACACACCGTGCGCCGCAGGGTGCTGCGGACCAAAGTTCAGGGAATAGTTCTTGATTTCAGCCATGATGGATCACATGAGGCGCGGGGCGGCTCAGTGCAGGCCTCCGTACTTGTCTTCGCGGATGATGCGGGGCGTGATTTCGCGCGGCTCGATGGACACGGGCTCGTACACCACACGGCGCTGGTCGGCGTCGTAACGCATTTCGACATGGCCCGACAACGGGAAATCCTTGCGGAAGGGGTGCCCGATGAATCCGTAGTCCGTGAGAATGCGGCGCAGGTCGTTGTGGCCGTCGAACACGATGCCAAACAGGTCAAAGGCTTCGCGCTCGTACCAATTGGCGGAGTTCCACAGATCAGCCACCGAGGGAACGACCGGAAAATCATCGTCCTGGCAGAACACCTTCACGCGCACGCGCTGGTTGAGGCTGACCGACAGCAGGTGCGACACCACACAGTAGCGGGCGCCTTCATGGACGGCGTCCCCATACGCGGAATAGTCCACACCGCACAAATCGATCAGCTGCTCAAAACGGCAACCTTCCGAGTCACGCAGCAGGCGCATGGCGTCCAGATAGTCTGCAGCGGCGACCACCACGGTCACCTCATCGAGGGCCACCGAAATCTGGCGCACTTTGGCGCCCAGTGCCGCAGCGATATTGTCTTTGAGCTTCTCAGGCCGAATGGCAACAGCTGTCATCATCAACCCCTCAGACGCGAGCAATGGTGTTGGTGCGGCGGATCTTCTGCTGCAGCTGAATGATCCCGTAGATCAGGGCTTCTGCTGTCGGAGGGCAGCCGGGTACATAGACGTCCACGGGCACGATGCGGTCACAACCGCGCACCACCGAGTAGCTGTAGTGGTAGTAACCACCGCCGTTGGCACACGACCCCATCGACAGGACCCAACGGGGCTCGGACATCTGGTCGTACACCTTGCGCAAAGCCGGCGCCATCTTGTTGCACAGCGTGCCCGCCACGATCATCAGATCGGACTGACGGGGACTGGCACGGAACACCTCCGCACCAAAACGGCCGATGTCGTACCGGGCCGCTGCAGCGTGCATCATCTCGACCGCACAGCACGCCAGACCAAACGTCATCGGCCACAGGGAACCGGTCTTGGCCCAGTTCACCACGGAGTCGTAACTCGTGGTGATGAAGCCCTCCTTCATCACGCCTTCAATCATTGCATTGTCCTTGTTGAAGTCCGCTCATTCCCAATCCAGGGCACCCTTTTTCCACTCGTAGGCAAAGCCCACGACCAGGATGGCCAGGAAAATGACGACCGCCACGAAACCAGCAACACCCACCTCGTGCAGCGTGACCGCCCACGGGAAAAGGAATGCGATTTCCAGGTCGAACAGAATGAAAAGAATGGCCACGAGGTAGTAGCGCACATCGAATTTCATGCGCGCGTCCTCGAAGGCTTCAAAGCCGCATTCGTAGGGGGAGTTCTTTGCGGCATCCGGGCGGTTGGGGCCCAGTATGTAGCCGAGTACGAGGGGGACAACGCCTACGGCGATGCCGACCAAGATGAACAAAAGGACGGGGAGGTACTGATCGAGGTTCATCTTGAGGATGTGCTCACCGCTGTGGCCTTGCCCGTCAGGACCCAAGCCGGGTCATGCAGGCAGGCCTTTGTTTTGGTGCCGTCGGCGAGACTCGAACTCGCACAGCTTTCGCCACTACCCCCTCAAGATAGCGTGTCTACCAATTTCACCACGACGGCTGATTTTTGCATCTGGATGGCATGAGGAACCTTGCGGCTTTTCGCTTTCCAGACAATCCAGAATTCTACCCCGGAAAAACCCTGCTTCGGCCCTGAGGGCCGAAATTCAGTTCAATTATTTGGTCGGGATCTGCGCCGCGCCAGAAGCCGGGGTAGCAGGCGCCGCAGGTGCCTCAGAAGCCGGCGCACTCGCAGGCACGGCAGCGGCAGGCGTTTCCAGAATACTGCCCGAACTGGCGGGGCGCGCATTGCCAAAGTAGGCCAGCGCCAGCGTCGAGACAAAGAACACGGCGGCCAGCACGGCGGTCGTCCGGGACAGGAAGTTGGCGCTGCCGCTGGCGCCAAAGAGGCTGCCCGAGCTGCCGCTACCGAAGGCGGCACCCATGTCAGCCCCCTTGCCGTGCTGAATCAGGATCAGGCCAATCATGGCCAGGGCCGCCAACATCTGCACCGCCAGAATCACATTCACGATCACGTTCATTCTCTGTTCACTCCTGATTGAATTGTTTGCTTCGCAGCCGCCTCAACGGGCCGCCGCAATGATTTGTAGAAAGTCGGGCGCCTTCAGCGACGCACCGCCAACCAGGCCACCGTCGATATCGGCCTGCGCCAGCAACTGGGCGGCATTGGCCGCATTCATGCTGCCACCGTACAGCAACCGGATGCGGTCCGCATGCTCGCTCGCAGCAGCCAGCTGGGTACGCAGCACGGCATGCACGGCTTGCGCCTGCTCCGGCGACGCAGTGCGACCCGTGCCAATGGCCCACACAGGTTCGTAAGCCACCACAATCTCGCTGATGCAATGGCCGTTCAGATGGATCACTGCCGCGAGCTGCCGCTTGACCACCGCCTCGGTCAACCCCGCTTCGCGCTCCTGCAGCGTCTCCCCCACGCAGACCACCGGCGTCACACCGGCCGCCAGTGCGCGCTGGGCCTTCTCCGCCACGATTGCATCCGTCTCGCCGTGGTACTGACGGCGCTCGGAGTGCCCCACCAGCGCATAGCGCACGCCAAAATCCTTCAGCATGGCCACCGATACCTCACCGGTGTAGGCACCCGCCTCGTGCGCAGACAGATCCTGTGCCGCCACCGCAATGGCGGTACCAGCCGTCAATGCCTGCACCTGCGCCAGATAGGGCGCAGGCACCGCGACGGCCACATCACAGGCCGCATCCGCAGTGCCCGCAATCAAGGCCTTCAACAAAGCCTCGTTGGCGGCCAGGCTGCCGTTCATCTTCCAGTTGCCTGCGATGAGTTTTTTCTTGTTGCTCATGATTACCACGTCAAAACAATCTTGCCGATGTGCTGGTTGGACTCCATCAGCGCATGGGCTTGTGCTGCATCCGCTGCAGCAAACGTGCTATGGATCACCGGACGCACCTTGCCTGCAGCCAACAAGGGCCAGACATGCTCGCGCAGCGCCCGCGCAATCGCCCCCTTGAAAGCCACGGGGCGAGGACGCAACGTGGACCCTGTGATGGTGAGACGCCTGCGCAGCACCAGGCCCGCATTGAAACCGCTCTGCACGCCCCCTTGCACGGCGATGATGACGATCCGGCCATCCTCGGCCAGGCATTCGACCTCGCGGGCGACATAGTCGCCAGCGACCATGTCGAGCACCACGTCCACACCACGCCCCCCGGTGATTCGCTTCGCCTCGGCCACAAAGTCCTGCGACCTGTAGTTGACGGCGTGGTGCGCGCCCAGCGCCAGGCACGCCGCACACTTGTCATCGCTGCCAGCCGTGGCGATCACGGTGGCACCAAAGGCGCGGGCCAGCTGGATGGCGGTCACGCCAATGCCGCTCGTTCCGCCCTGCACCAGCAAGGCTTCACCCGCCTGCAAATGCGCGCGGTCAAAGACATTGCTCCACACCGTGAAGAACGTCTCCGGAAGTGAGGCGGCCTCCACGTCACTGAAGCCTTCAGGCACCGGCAGGCACTGCACGACCGGAGCAACGCACCACTGGGCATAACCACCGCCAGCCACCAAGGCGCACACCCGGTCACCCACACGGATACCCGCTTCAGCCATGGCTGAAGCATCGCCCGACTCGACCACCCCCGCCACTTCCAACCCCGGAAGGTCCGAGGTACCTGGAGGCGGTGCATAGTGACCCAGTCGCTGCAATACATCGGGGCGGTTGATGCCACTGGCTGCCACGCGGATCAGCAGCTCACCCGGGCCCGCCACGGGCACCGGGCGTTCACCCAGACGCAGCACCTCAGGCCCACCAAAAGAAGTGATCTCGACAGCATGCATAACGGGGTTCACCAGAGAGGGATGGAAATGATTGGAGCCGCCAGCGCACGAATTGCATGCGCCAGCGGCCACCAAATCAATAGCGAATCAATAACAGATCACGCCTTAGCCGTTCACCTGCGCAGACGCACCATCCGCAGGCAATGCCTGTTGTTGCTGCTGCTCTGCGGGCTGGCGGTCGCGACGCGGCTCGCGATCACCACGCTCTGCAGGCGCAGGACGGTCGCTGCCACCGGCAGGGCGGTCGGCCAACACCTTCATGGACAGCTTGATGCGGCCCTTTTCATCGGTTTCCATGACCTTGACCTTCACGATCTGGCCTTCGGTCAGGTAGTCGGACACCTTCTCGACACGCTCGTGGGCGATCTGGCTGATGTGCAGCAGGCCGTCCTTGCCGGGCAGCAGGTTGATCAGGGCACCAAAGTCGAGGATCTTGGTCACAGGGCCTTCGTAGATCTTGCCGATCTCGACCTCTGCGGTGATCTGCTCGATGCGGCGCTTGGCTTCATCGGCCTTGGCTGCGTCGGTGGCGGCGATGGTGATGGTGCCGTCTTCCTCGATGTTGATCTGGCAGCCGGTTTCTTCGGTCAGCGCGCGGATGACGGCGCCGCCCTTGCCGATCACGTCACGGATCTTCTCGGGGTTGATCTTCATGGTGTAGAGCTTGGGCGCGAAGTTCGACACTTCGGTCTTGGCTTCACCCATGGCCTCTTGCATCTTGCCCAGGATGTGCATGCGCGCTTCCTTGGCCTGGGCCAGTGCCACCTGCATGATTTCCTTGGTGATGCCCTGGATCTTGATGTCCATCTGCAGGGCCGTGATACCACCCGTGGTACCTGCCACCTTGAAGTCCATGTCACCCAGGTGATCTTCGTCACCCAGGATGTCGGTCAGCACGGCGAAACGGTTGGCGTCCTTGATCAGGCCCATGGCAATACCCGCCACGTGCGCCTTCATGGGCACACCGGCGTCCATCAGCGAGAGGCAGCCGCCACACACCGAAGCCATCGACGAGGAACCGTTGGACTCGGTGATTTCCGACACCACACGCATGGTGTAGGGGAATTCTTCCTTGGTCGGCAGCACAGCCACCAGAGCACGCTTGGCCAGACGGCCGTGGCCGATTTCGCGGCGCTTGGTCGAGCCCATGCGGCCCACTTCGCCGGTGGCGAAGGGAGGCATGTTGTAGTGCATCATGAAGCGGTCTTCGTACTCGCCAGCCAGCGCGTCGATGCGCTGTGCATCACGCTCGGTACCCAGCGTGGTCACGACCAGCGCCTGGGTTTCGCCACGCGTGAACAGGGCCGAGCCGTGGGCACGGGGCAGCACGCTGTTGCGGATCTCGATGGGGCGCACGGTACGCGTATCGCGGCCGTCGATGCGGGGCTCGCCGGCCAAGATCTGGCTGCGCACGATGCCTGCTTCGATGTCGAACAGCATGCCTTCGACCTTGACGGAGTCGAACTCCACGCCATCGGCCTTCAGGCCAGCCATCACAGCAGCGTAGGCTTCACGGCAGGCCTGGGTACGGGCTTGCTTGTTGCGGATCTGGTAGGCAGCGCGCAGCTTGTCGTCGGCCAGTGCGACCACCTTGGCGATCAGGGCTTCGTCCTTGGCAGGCGCTTCCCATTGCCACACGGGCTTGCCCGCGTCGCGCACCAGTTCGTGGATGGCGTTGATGGCCACGTTGCCTTGCTCGTGACCGAACACCACGGCGCCCAGCATGATTTCTTCGGACAGTTGCTGTGCTTCGGATTCGACCATCAGCACTGCGGCTTCGGTGCCCGCCACCACCAGGTCCATCTGCGAATTCTTGCGCGCAGTCTGGCCGGGGTTCAGCACGTATTCGCCGTTGATGTAGCCCACGCGGGCCGCACCGATGGGGCCGTTGAACGGAATGCCGGAGATGGCCAGGGCAGCACTGGTGGCAATCAAGGCCGCGATGTCAGCGTCCACTTCGGGGTTCAGCGAGATCGTGTGGATGACCACATGCACTTCGTTGAAG
>DATLGV010000698.1:0-1932 GCA_035540275.1 Acidovorax sp.
GGCCAGCGAAAGCTTTCGCATGCCCACCGAAGCACCTCCAGACGACGCCCCCCCATGGCGACCCGCGCCTGCAGCATTGAATGCGGTCAGTGGTAGTGGCACCCATCGGACACCGTTTCGACAAAAAACAGTGCAATCCCAGGTGCAACAACCCTGAAAAGCTACCAATTTAGTAGCAAATCAGCCCCCATTCCACGCAGGGGATCCTCACCCCACCGCTGACTGCAGACCCCGCTCCTCGGCCAGCCATTGCAGCACCGGATAGGCGCCGGGCAGCACGGGGGACACCGTGATCGGCATTTGCTGCCAGGCCATGGCCTGGCCTTCTCGCATCTCGAACTCGCCAGCCCATTCCCAGACCTTGCACCAGTGCAGCCGCACCAGCGCGTGGGGGTAGTCGTGCTCGGTCACTTTCCAGACGCTGGCCGGACCGATGGTCACGCCCAGCTCCTCGATCAGCTCGCGGCGCAGCGCCTGCTCCACGGTCTCGCCCGCCTCCAGCTTGCCGCCCGGAAACTCCCAGTACCCTGCGTAGGGCTTGCCCGGCGGGCGGGTGGACAGCAGCATCGCGCCATCATCGCGCAGCAGGATGCCGACAGCCACTTCGGTGTGCTTGCGTTCGGTGCTGGCTGGCGTGCCATTAGGGGCGATATTTTCAGCCACCATGGCGCCCCGCATAGTCGCGCGCAAACTGGTACGCCACGCGGCCGCTGCGCGAGCCACGCTCCAGCGCCCAGACCAGCGCCTCAGGCCGCGCCTCTTCAATGGCCTGCGCGGGCACACCGAACGACGACAGCCACTGCGCCACGATGGTCAGGTACTCCTGCTGGCTGAACGGGTAGAAGCTGACCCACAGGCCGAAACGCTCTGACAGCGAAATCTTCTCCTCCACCACCTCGCCCGGGTGCACCTCGCCGTCTTCGGTATGGGTGTAGGTGAGGTTGTCGGCCATGTACTCCGGCAGCAGGTGGCGCCGGTTGCTGGTGGCATAGATCAGCACGTTGGGTGTGGCCGCCGCCACCGAGCCGTCCAGAATCGACTTGAGCGCCTTGTAGCCTGGCTCACCGTCCTCAAAGCTCAGGTCGTCGCAGAAGACGATGAATTTCTCGGGCCGCTCAGACACCACGTCCACAATGTCCGGCAGGTCGGTCAGGTCGGCCTTGTCCACCTCGATCAGGCGCAGGCCTTGGGCGGCATAGGCGTTCAGGCACGCCTTGATGAGCGACGACTTGCCGGTGCCACGCGCACCGGTCAGCAGCACGTTGTTGGCAGGCTTGCCCTGCACAAACTGCTGCGTGTTGCGCTCGATCTTTTCTTTTTGCGGATCGATTTCCTTGAGGTCCGCCAGCTGCATCGCGCCCACGTGGCGCACGGGCTCCAGCGTGCCATGCCCGCTGCTGCGCTTGCGGTAGCGCCAGGCAATGGAGGCGGACCAGTCGGGTGCTCCCAGCGGCTGGGGCAGCACCGACTCGATGCGGGCGATGAGCTGCTCGGCACGCTCGACCAAGCGTTCAAATTTTTCGTTCATTGTGGCGACATGCGCTAGTGGAATATGCCTCAACAGCTATCACAAAGATAGCAAAACCCAACTCACGAGCGGTAATCGGCGTTGATGGTCACGTACTCGTGGCTGAAGTCACAGGTCCACACCGTGTCCGCAGCGCTGCCACGTCCCAGCAGCACCCTCACGGTGATCTCGCTCTGCTTCATCACGCGCTGGCCGTCTTCTTCGCGATAAGCGGGGTTGCGCCCCCCTTGCAGCGCCACATGCACATCGTCCAGATACAGGTCGATGCCGGTCTGGTCCAGGTCGTCAATACCAGCGTAGCCCACGGCCGCCAGGATACGGCCCAGATTCGGGTCGCTGGCAAAAAAGGCCGTCTTGACCAGCGGCGAATGGGCAATGGCGTAGGCCACCTTGCGGCACTCCTC
>DATLGV010000699.1:0-4826 GCA_035540275.1 Acidovorax sp.
GGTAGGGGCCGTCCACATAGTCGCCGCAGGCCGTCAGCCCCGGCAGCACCTGCATGGCGGGCCGCTGCAGGCCGGGGGTGCACGCAAACGTGGCGCGCTTTTCGACCACGGTCTGCACAGGGCGCAGGCCGGGCAGGCCCAGCTGCGCGGCGGCTTGCTGCAGCACCTGTTGCTCGATGAGTGCCCGGTCGCCGTCGCTGGCGCTCACCACAAACGCCAGCAAGCCCTGCTGGCCGTCAAGCTGGCCCCGGTCGAAAACGAACTGCGCTGGGTGCTCGGCTGTGTTGCGCAGCGCCAGCATGGGCAGGGGCAAGCGCGCGCCGCTGGCGTGGGCATAAACGGTGGTGATGGCCTCAAAACGCAGGGCGCTGGCGGTGGCACTCCAGCGGGCGGCAGCGGCCAGGCCCGCCGTGCTGGCAAGGCCATCAACCAGACGCGCGGCCTCCCACGAGGGGCAGGCCAGGGTAATGTGGTCGAAGGCGTCAGGTTCTTCTGCCCCGTGCGCCGTGCCTGCAGTCCCCGCCAGCTGCCAGCGTCCGTTGGGCAGGGGCACGAGCCGCTGGATGCGTTGGCCGGTGACCACTTGGCCGCCTTGCTGCACCAGCCAGCGCATCGCGGCCTCGGGGAACAGCGCGCCCAGGTCGGTGCGGGGCAGCAGCAGGTTGGAGCCACCGCGCCCGCTGAACAGGCTGTCTTGCAGCACCCGCAAAAACACCTGGCCGCTGGCCTCGCGTGCGGGGGTGTTGAGTGCCGAAACGCACAGCGGGTCGATGAACTCGGCCATCAGCCGGGGTGTGAGCGGGGCGCACAGGTCTGCCACCGACGCGTGGGGCGCGCAGCGAAAGCCGCCCAGCTGCCAGGCGGTGGCCGTGCGCAGCAGGGCGATCTTGTCTTGCCAGCCCCAGCCTTTGGCGCGCACGATGCCCAGCAGTGCATCGAGCGGCGGGGCCAGGTCGGGCAGTTGCAGGCCCTGGCCGTCGGGGAACTGCAGGGTCAGCGGCAGGCGCAGCAGCGCGGTGGCGGGGTCTATGCCCACCAGGCGCATCAGGCGCAGGCTCTCGGTGTAGGCACCAATCAGGATGTGCTGGCCGTTGTCCAGCGTGGCCGCTGTGCCGTCGGGCAGCACGCCCGCAACGGCGCGGGCGCGGCCGCCCACGGTGCGCGCGGCCTCGAACACGGTGACCTGGCGGCCGGCCTGCCGGTGGGCGATGGCCGCACCCATGCCGGCCCAGCCAGCCCCGATGACAGCGACTTTCTGCGGTGCCACGCCGGGCTACATCCTGCCCAGGGCTTGCATCTTCCAGGCCAGCCAGAACTTGCGCAGCGGCGTGAGGCGGATGCGCTGGTGCAGCACCTGGAAGTTCTCGTGCTCGATCTCGCGCAGCAGGGTGCGGTAGATGCTGGCCATCATCAGGCCCGGCTTTTGGCTGCGGCGGTCTGCGTCGGGCAGCAGGGCAAAGGCCTCGTCGTACAGCCGGTGCGCGCGCTCGGCCTGAAAGCGCATGAGCGCGGTGAACCGGTCGGAATACTGGCGCTTCAAGATTTCGTGCGCCTTCACGTCGAACTGCTGCAGCTCGCTGACGGGCAGGTAAATGCGGCCCAGCATGGCGTCTTCGCCCACGTCGCGGATGATGTTGGTGAGCTGGAACGCCAAGCCCAGCCGGTGGGCGTATTCGGTGGTGCGCGGGTCGGTCTGGCCGAAGATGCGCGCGGCCACCTCGCCCACGATGCCCGCCACCAAGTGGCAGTAGCCCTTGAGGCCTGCAAAGTCGAGGTAGCGGGTCTGCTCCAGGTCCATCTGGCAGCCGTCGATCACGGCCTGCAGGTGGCGTTGCTCGATGCCGTAGTCGGCCGCCAGCGGCATCAGCGCCAGCATCACCGGGTGCGTGGGCTGGCCCGCGTAGGCCTTGGTCACTTCGGCCTGCCACCAGGCCAGCTTGGTGCGGGCCACGCCGGGGTCGCTCACCTCATCGACCACATCGTCCACTTCGCGGCAAAACGCATAGAACGCCGTGATGGCCGCGCGGCGGGGCGCGGGCAGAAAGAGAAAGGCGTAATAGAAGCTGCTGCCCGAGGCCACGGCTTTTTGCTGTACGTACTGCTGCGGTGTCATGGGGCGAGATTGTCCCATGGCGCACCCCGGCAGGCGGGGTGGCAGGGTTTGAGGCCTTCTGGGGCGGGAGCGTCAGTGCAGCATGGTCGGAATGCTATTTAATTAATAGCTTCAAGGCCCTGGCGCTGAAAGGCGCCTGGGCGGTGCTGCCTCAGCACTCGACCACATTCACCGCCAGCCCGCCGCGCGATGTCTCCTTGTATTTCACCTTCATGTCCGCGCCGGTCTGCATCATGGTCTTGATGACCTTGTCGAGCGAGACCACGTGCTGCCCGTCGCCGCGCAGCGCCATGCGGGCGGCGTTGATGGCCTTGATCGCGCCCATGGCGTTGCGCTCGATGCACGGGATCTGCACCAGCCCGCCCACGGGGTCGCAGGTCATGCCCAGGTTGTGCTCCATGCCGATCTCGGCCGCGTTCTCCACCTGCTCGGGCGTGCCGCCCATCACGGCGGCCAGCGCGCCGGCGGCCATGGAGCAAGCCACGCCGACCTCGCCCTGGCATCCCACCTCGGCGCCCGAGAGCGAGGCGTTCTCCTTGTAGATGATGCCGATGGCGCCTGCGGTGAGCAAAAAGGTGGCAATGCCGTCGTCGTTGGCGGCGATGGGGCCCTGCAGAAAATTGACGTAGTAGTGCAGCACGGCCGGTATCACGCCCGCAGCTCCATTGGTGGGGGCTGTCACCACGCGGCCGCCGGCGGCGTTTTCTTCGTTCACAGCCATGGCATACAGGTTCACCCAGTCCAGCATCGAGAGCGGGTCGCGCAGCGCGGCCTCGGGCGAGCGGCTCAGGTTCTTGTGCAGCTCGGCGGCACGGCGGCGCACATGCATGGGGCCGGGCAGGGTGCCGGTGCTGGCGCAGCCGCGCTGCACGGCGCCTGCCATGGTCTGCCAGACGGCCAGCAGCTGGCGCCGCACCTCGGCGGGGCTGCGCCAGTGCTGTTCGTTGGCGGCCATGAGCTGGGCCACGCTCAGGCCGGTGGCGCGGCACTGTGCCAGCAGCTCGGCCCCGGTGCGGAACGGGTGTGGCAGGCCCTGGCCGTGGCCTGCGGTGTCGGCGCCCGCGCTGGCCGGGGTGTTGAGCACGCGCTGGCCGGCCGCATCGACCACAAAGCCGCCGCCCACCGAGTAGTACTCGTGCGTGGCGATGTCGTTGCCCTGCGCGTCCAGTGCATGGAACGCCATGCCATTGGGGTGCAGCGGCAGGCTTTTGCGGCGAAACAGCAGGTGGTCCTTTTCGACAAACGGCACCGGGTGCTCGCCCAGCAACGCCAGCGTGCCGCTCTGGCGGATCTGTGCGATGGCGGGGGTGATCTGGTCGGGGTCGATATGGTCTGGCTCATGCCCGGCCAGGCCGAGCAGCACGGCCCGGTCGGTGCCATGGCCCACCCCGGTGGCCGAGAGGGAGCCGAACAGCTCCACCGTGACCTGGTGCACCGCTACCAGGCCGACGGTGTCGCGCACATGGCAGGCAAATTGCCGGGCCGCAATCATGGGGCCCACGGTGTGGGAGCTGGACGGCCCGATGCCGATCTTGAAGAGGTCGAAAACGCTGACGGACATGGTGGGGGTGACCCTGGGCTCTGAGAAGCAGTTTTATAAGGTGCCCCAGCGCTTGTGGCGCGCGGGCACGGGCCGGCAGGGTGGGGCGCTGGCCGCCGCCCTGCCACGGTGGCCGCGAGGCTAACCGGGTGCGGTGGCCGGGGCATGCTCGCTATCCCTGCCCCGGCCGGGCCTAGGGCGTGGAACATCTCAGCAGTTTGCTATTAATTAAATAGCTGATGACGCATATAAATCAAGCGCTACAGGCCGTTTCTGCACTGCCTGGCGCTCTGGCGGGCGAGTGTGTGAGCCCGCCTTGCGGCCCATGAATCTTTCTTACATCACCAGTGCGCGGCCCAGCATCACACACCAGTCCCACCCGCGGAGCGTGGGCCGGGTGTGCAGGCTGCCTCCTGCGAGGGCATCGACCTTGTCGAGGATGCGCAGGCCGCCTTGCACCACCAGCCGCAGCTCCCAGCCGGCGCGGCCGGGTAGGCGGTGCACCAGGGGGGCGCCGCTGTGCATGGTGGTGCGCGCCCAATGGGCGCAGTCGGCAATCAGGCGGGCGTTCTCGCGGGTGCTTTGCAGCGCCAGCAGCTCGCCCTGGCGGGCCCCATGGGCCACGCAGTCGGCGTGCGGCAGGTAATGGCGGCCCCGGGGGATGTCCACGGACAGGTCCTGCCAGAAGTTGATGAGCTGCAGCGCGGTGCAGATGGCGTCGCTCTGGCGCAGCGCCTCGGCGTCGTGCACGCCATACAGGTGCAGCAGCAGCCGGCCCACGGGGTTGGCCGAGCGGCGGCAGTAGTCCAGCAGCTCGTCGCGGTCGGCATAGCCCTCGCCGTCACGGGTTTTCTCCACGTCCTGGGCAAAGGCGCTCAGCAGGTCCTCCAGCAGCGGCACAGGCAACTGGTGGCTGCGCAACACGGCTTGCAGCGGCAAAAACACGCCGGCCCAGCGGGCCGAGGGAGCTCCGCCCTCGGCGATGGCATGGAGGTCGGCCCGGTAGGCGGCCAGGTCGGCGAGGCGGGTAGCGGGAGGTGCATCGCCTTCATCGGCCATATCGTCCGCCGTGCGCGCAAAGCCGTAGATGGCGGCAATTGGCTGGCGCAGGCGGGGCGGGCACAGCAGGGACGCAACGGGGAAGTTTTCGTAATGGGTGACAGGAGGCGCCAC
>DATLGV010000700.1:0-3719 GCA_035540275.1 Acidovorax sp.
GTGCAGCGCGCGGTGTGCGCGGCATGATGCTGGAGGACGGCCAGAGCGTGATCGCGATGCTGGTCGCCGAAGACGAGACGCAAAGCGTATTGACCGCCACCGAGAACGGGTACGGCAAGCGCACCAGCATCGTCGAGTACACCCGCCACGGCCGGGGCACCAAGGGCATGATCGCCATCCAGCAAAGCGAGCGCAACGGCAAGGTCGTCGCCGCCACCCTGGTGCACGCGGACGACGAGATCATGCTGATCACCGACAAGGGTGTGCTGGTGCGCACCCGGGTGTCCGAAATCCGCGAGCTGGGCCGTGCCACGCAGGGCGTCACCCTGATCGCGCTGGACGAGGGCTCCAAGCTCAGCGGCTTGCAGCGCATCGTTGAGAACGACGCCAATGTGACGGATGCAGAGGCCGAGGGCGAGGGAGGCGCGGACAGTAGCGCCGCGTCCGCACCCGATGCCCCCGACGCCTGACCAACGCAGGGCGTGAAGACGCCTTGCCAACGCTACCAAAAGCGAAGCATCAGGCGCTTATTGAATAAGCGCCTGATGCATTTTTAGCCTTGAACATGACACGCCCTTACAACTTCTCTGCAGGCCCCGCCGCCATCCCCACCGAAGTCCTGGAACAAGCCGCTGCCGAGATGCTGGACTGGCACGGCAGTGGTATGGGCGTGATGGAGATGAGCCATCGCGGCAAGGAGTTTCTGTCTATTTATGAAAAGGCAGAAGCCGACCTGCGCGAACTGCTGGCCGTGCCGTCGCATTTCAAAATCCTCTTCATGCAAGGTGGCGGCCTGGCTGAAAACGCCATCGTGCCCCTCAATCTCTCGCGTGCCGGGGTGGTCGATTTTGTGGTGACCGGCAGCTGGAGCCAGAAATCGCAAAAGGAGGCGCGCAAATACGCCTCTGAAGTCAACATCGTCGCCACCACCGAAGACACAGGCTTCACCACCGTGCCAGACCCGGCCTCCTGGACGGTCAGCCGGGGCGCAAGCTACCTGCACCTGTGCAGCAACGAAACCATCAACGGCACCGAGTTCCACCAGTTGCCCGACCTCAAGGCGCTGGGCAGTGATGCGCCGCTGGTGATCGATTTCTCCTCGCATGTGGCCTCGCGGCCGGTGGACTGGAGCCGCGTGGGCCTGGCTTTTGGCGGCGCGCAAAAGAACCTGGGCCCCGCAGGCCTCACGCTGGTGATCGTGCGCGAAGACCTGCTGGGCCATGCCCTGCCCGCCTGCCCCAGTGCTTTCGACTACAAAATCGTGGCTGACAACCAGTCCATGTACAACACACCGCCCACCTGGGGCATTTATATCGCCGGGCTCACCTTCCAATGGCTCAAGCGCCAGACCGAAGGCGGCCTGACCGGGGTGGCCGCCATGGAGCAGCGCAATATCGCCAAGGCCACGCTGCTGTACAACGCCATCGACCAATCGCAGCTGTATGTGAACAAAGTGGCGGCCAACTGCCGCTCGCGCATGAACATCCCGTTCTTCCTGCGCGATGAAAGCCGTAACGATGCTTTCCTGGCTGGCGCCAAGGAGCGCGGGCTGCTGCAGCTCAAGGGCCACAAGTCCGTGGGGGGCATGCGCGCCAGCATCTACAACGCCATGCCGCTGGCAGGCGTGCAGGCACTGGTGGACTACATGCGAGAATTTGAGCAAAAGCACGCCTGAGCGCGCACCCGACACGACAGCAACAGAAAACAAAACGGCTCCCAGAGCACGCACCGCGACCCCATCGTCCATGAACAATCCGCAAGCCTCACCCGACCTCGCCAGCCTGCGCATGCAGATCGACAGCATCGACCAGCAACTGCTCACGCTGTTGAACCAGAGGGCGCTGGTGGCCGAACAGGTGGGTGAAGTCAAGAAGCGCGAAGGCACGCCCTTTTTCCGCCCCGACCGCGTGGCCCAGGTCATCGAGAAGATCACCAACGCCAATCCTGGCCCGCTCAAGGGCCCGCATGTGGCCGCCATCTGGCGCGAAATCATGTCCGCCTGCCTGGCGCTCGAATCGCCCCAGCGCGTGGCAGTGCTGGGCCCCGAGGGCACGTTCTGCGAACAGGCTGCCATTGAATTCTTCGGCGGTGCCGCCGACCTGATGTACTGCGCCAACTTCGACGAGGTGTTCCACGCCACGGCGGCAGGCAGCGCGCAGTACGGCGTGGTGGGCGTGGAGAACTCCACCGAGGGCGTGGTCACCCGCTCGCTCGACCTGTTCCTGCACACCCCTACGCATGTGGTGGGCGAAGTCAGCCTGCTAGTGCGCCACAACCTGCTGCGCACCAGCAATTCGCTCGATGGCATCGAGGTGGTGCTGGCCCACCCGCAGGCGCTGGCTCAATGCCAGGCCTGGTTGTCCAAGCACCTGCCGCATGCCGAGCGCCGCCCGGTGTCCAGCAACGCCGAGGGCGCACGCCTGGCCACCACCAATCCGGCGTGGGCGGCCCTCTCCAGCGAGCGCGCGGCCACCCAGTTCGGCCTGCATATCGTGGCCCATGCCATCCAGGACGACGCCTACAACCGCACGCGTTTCGCCATCATCTGCCTGCCGCACACGCTGCAGACGCCGCCTCCGTCCGGCAAGGATTGCACCAGCCTGGTGGTATCGGTGCCCAACCGGCCCGGCGCCGTGCACGACCTGCTGGTGCCGCTCAAGACGCATGGCGTGTCCATGACGCGCTTCGAGTCGCGCCCGGCACGCACAGGGCAATGGGAATACTACTTTTATATCGACCTCGATGGCCATCCCGCCCAGCCGCACGTGGCACGGGCCCTGGAAGAACTGCGCAGCCTGTGCGCGTTCTACAAGGTCCTGGGGACCTACCCCGTCTCGTCTTAAGGAGCCGTCGCCATGTTCGAACAATTGGGGCTGATCGGCTGCGGACTCATGGGAGGCTCGTTCGCCCTGGCCATGAAAAAGGCCGGACTGGTCAAGCGCGTGGTGGGCTACAGCAAGTCGCCCTCCACCACCGACCGCGCCCGCCAACTGGGCGTGATCGACGTCGAGGCCCCCTCCGCCCTGCTGGCCGTGGCGGGCGCCGACGTTGTGCTGGTGGCCGTGCCAGTGGCCGCCACCGAGGCCACCCTCAAGGCCATCAAGCATCTGGTCACCCCGCAGATGCTCATCATGGACGTGGGTTCGACCAAGGCCGACGTGGTCCAGGCCGCCCAGCGTTCGCTGCGCGACCAGGTGGGCTCCTTCGTGCCGGCGCACCCCATCACAGGGCGCGAGGTGTCGGGCGTGGAACACGCCGAGGCCGACCTGTACAGCGGGCGCCAGGTGATCCTGACCCCCACGGAGCGCACCCTGACGGCCCAGTTGCAGGCCGCGGAAAAGATCTGGGCTGCGCTGGGCTGCCGCGTGACCAGCATGTCGCCCGAATCGCATGACGCGGCCTTTGCCGCCGTCAGCCACCTCCCCCATCTGCTGGCGTTTGCAATGATGAACAGCATCACGGGCCAGCCCCACGGCGACGAATTTCTGTCGCTGGCTGGCCCCGGGTTCCGCGACTTCACCCGCATTGCCGCCAGCGACCCCAAGGTGTGGCGCGACATCCTGCTGTCCAACCGCGACGAGCTGATTGCCCAGTCCAAGCTGTTTCAGCAGGCCCTGCGCAACATCGAGCAGGCCATGGAAAAAGGCAATGCCCAGGCGCTTGAAGACATGCTGACCCTGGCCAGCGAAACCCGTGCGCATTGGCGCATGGGCGCGAAG
>DATLGV010000701.1:0-2983 GCA_035540275.1 Acidovorax sp.
GTGGTTCATGCCGCTGATCTTCAGCGTGATGTTCTTCTTCTTCCCGGCCGGCCTGGTGCTGTACTGGCTGACGAACAACATCCTGTCGATTGCGCAGCAGTGGATCATCAACACCCGCATGGGCGTGCCACCGCAGTTCAACTTGCCGAAATTTAAGTAACCCCCTGAGCGGCTGCGCCGCTTCCCCCTTTCTCTCGCGCTGCGCGCGGGAAGGGGGACGACACCAGCGCACGCAAGCGAAGGGCTGCCTGCGGAGCTTGTGGCGGCCCTTGCGCGGTGTCCCGCGCCTGGGTCGCGCCAGTTTTTGGCGCCTTTACCCTATCAACTGCCGCCATGCTTGCACGCCACCACGATCCCATCGTCGCCGTCGCCACCGCCCCAGGGCGCGGGGCCGTCGGCATCGTGCGGGTGTCGGGCAAAGGGCTGGAGACCCTGGTGCAGGCGCTGTGCGGCCGCGCCCTCAAGCCCCGCGAGGCCACCTACCTGCCGTTTCGCGACGCGCAGGGCCAGGCCATCGACCAGGGGCTGGCGCTGTACTTCCCCGGCCCGCACAGCTACACCGGCGAGGACGTGCTGGAGCTGCAGGCCCACGGTGGCCCCGTGGTGCTGCAGCTGCTGCTGGCGCGCTGCCTGGAGGCGGGTGCGGCCGCCCACCCCGCCACCGGCCAGCCCTGCCTGCCAGGCCTGCGTGTGGCCCAACCCGGGGAGTTCACCGAACGGGCCTTCCTCAACGACAAGATCGACCTGGCCCAGGCCGAGGCGATTGCCGACCTGATCGACGCCAGCACCGAGGCGGCAGCCCGCAGCGCCAGCCGCTCGCTGACCGGCGCGTTCTCCGCAGAAATCCACAGCCTGCGCGACGCGCTCATCCACCTGCGCATGCTGGTGGAGGCCACGCTGGACTTTCCTGAAGAAGAAATCGACTTCCTGCGCAAGGCCGATGCGCATGGCCAGCTATCGAATCTGCAGCAAACCCTGGCCTCGGTGATGCAGCGCGCGCGCCAGGGCGCGTTGCTGCGCGAGGGCATCAAAGTGGTGATTGCCGGGCAGCCGAATGCAGGCAAAAGCTCGCTGCTCAATGCGCTGGCGGGGGCCGAACTGGCCATCGTCACGCCCATCGCCGGCACCACGCGCGACAAGGTGCAGCAGACCATCCAGATCGAGGGGGTGCCCCTGCACATCATCGACACCGCGGGCCTGCGCGACAGCAGCGACGAGGTCGAGCGCATCGGCATCGCGCGCGCCTGGGACGAGATTGCCGGGGCGGACGCTGTGCTGTTCCTGCACGACCTGTCGCGCCAGAATGCTCCTGGATATGTAGCTGCCGACGCAGACATCGAAAGCGCCTTGGCGCAAAAACTGCCCAAAAACATTCCCGTGATCGATGTCTGGAACAAGCTGGACTGTGCGGCGGGTGAGGCCGCCCCAGCCAGCCCCGGGCGCCCGGCGGTGCACCTCTCCGCCCGCACCGGACAAGGCCTGGACGGGTTGCGGAAGCTGCTGCTGGATGTGGCGGGCTGGCAGTCGGCCCCCGAGGGCATCTACATTGCCCGGGCGCGGCATGTGCAGGCGCTGCAGGCGGTGTCTGCCCACCTGCAGGAAGCGGCCGACCAGCTGCAGGCCCAGGGCCCCGCGCTGGACCTGCTGGCCGAGGAGCTGCGGCTCGCGCAGAACGCCCTGAGCGCCATCACCGGCGAGTTCACCTCCGATGACCTGCTGGGCGTGATCTTCTCCAGCTTCTGCATCGGCAAATAGCGACCGTTGGCCGCCCTATCTTGTAAACGGACGTAAACAGCGCTTGTGCCCGATCTGTAACAAGGTTACTTTCGGCAGACCATGAATGTTCCCATGCCCGTTGCCCCCAAGGTGGACCTCAGAGGTCTGATCGACGCCATTGCCCAGACCACGGCGGAGGACAGCATGACCAACCCGCTGACGGCCGCCCAGTGGGAGGTGCTGTCGTCCTACCTGTTGCCGGTGGTGTTGCCCGCAGGCCAGGTGCTCTTCAGCCAGGGCGCGACCGACCGCACCCTGTACCTGGTCGAAAGCGGCAGTTTGAGCGTGCACTACCAGGACGAAAAGGAACGCCTGCGCCTGGCGATCGTGGGCGCCGGTTCGGTGGTGGGTGAAGGCGCCTTCTTCTCGCACCGCCCGCGCAGTGCCACCGTGCAGGCCAGCGCACCCTGCAAGCTCTGGAGCCTCACGGCGATCCGCTTCACCGAACTGACCAATCGCCAGCCCGCCATTGCCCTGGGCCTGGCCATGGCGGCCGGGGCCGTGCTGGCCAAGCGGCTGGGCAACCGCCGCCGCCGCGTTGCGGCCACCTGACAGGCGGCCCCCATCGGGGGTGCCCTCGGGCTTCTACCGCCTTCTGCGCAGGGACGGCGCGGTACACTCGATTTGGATTCTGTCCAGGCACCATCCGAAGAAAGCAAGCCATGTCCCTGTTCAGCTGGTTCAGCCGCAAACCTGCTCCCCCCAAGCCCCGCACGGCGGCCGAGCCCTCCGGCCTGTTCAATGCCGACGCCACCGTGCCGCTGCAAACCGGGCGCCAGGGCAGGCCGCTGGCGGAGCCCCAGCCGCCCGAGCATGCCGCCCACCGCAAGAACGAACGCATGGAGCGCCGCGAGCTGCTTTACACGGTGGTGCGCGATGCCATGGTGCGCGCGGGTGTGCTGTCGGCCAGCTACAAGTTCAAGGTGCTGTCGCTCGACCAGCGCGGCCGCCAGTTCCTGGTGATGATGGACCTGGCCCGCGAATACGGCGGTGAGACCGTGCGCCTGAGCGAGATCGAGGCGCTCATCGCCCAGACCGCCAAAACCCGCTACGACATCCTGGTGACGGCTGTGTACTGGCGCATCAACGACCATGTGGCGGTGGGCATTCCGCAAAAGGGCGTGGCGCCCCAAGGCGCTGCGCTGCCGCCGCAGGCAGCGCCCGGCGCCCAGCGCCGCCCACCTGCTGCGGCGACGGCTCCGGCACC
>DATLGV010000702.1:0-3180 GCA_035540275.1 Acidovorax sp.
CCGCATCGGCCTACGACAAGCAGGAATACAAGTACGTCAGCCTCGACAAGGTGATCGTCATGCTGCGCAGCGAAGCGGGGGTCCCGCAGTCGCATTACCTCGCCGTCGACCTCGTGTTCAAGACCCCGGCCGAGAAGGAGCGCATCGTCAAGGACCACCTGCCGCTGCTGCGCAGCATCGTGGTGACGGCCCTGTCGACCTATCCGCTCGAAAAGGTATCCCAAATGAGCATCGAACAGCTGACTCAAGAGATCAATGCCGCCTACCAGGCCAGCTACGAGCGCGACCGCAAGGAGCGGCCCTTCGTCGAGGCGCTGATCGGCAAGCTCATCATCGAATAAGCCACCTGCACCATGGACATGTACACGGGTTATGCCGAAGTTCACGGCGCCGCTGCCTCCTGCAGCGCGGACGATGAACAGCGTCATCTGCTGGCCTATGCACCGCTGGTCAAGCGGATCGTGCGCCAGCTCACGTCGCAGATTGGCGCCGCCGTGGACCGCGAAGACATGGAGCAGATCGGGCTCATGGGCCTGCTCGACGCGCTGCGCCGCTACGGCGGGGCACCCGACGAAAAGTTCGGCGCCTATGCGGCGATACGCATCCGCGGCTCGATCCTGGACGAACTGCGCCGCCAGGACTGGCGGCCGCGCTCGGTCCGCCAGGAAAGCCACCGCATGCGGGACGCCGTGCGTGCCTTGACCCGCCGGCTGGGCCGCGACCCCAGCGACAGCGACATCATGGAGGCGCTGGGCCTGACGGCTGCCGAACTGCAGGAGCACCGCCTGGCAGAGAACGCAGAACTGCTCGTGAGCTTCGACGAAATCCTGCAGGAGCTCAGCCACCTGCCAGCGTCCAACCTCTCGCCCGAGGACGCCCTCATGAGCCGCCGCTACCTGGAACAGGCGCTCGCGACGCTGGACGAGCGCGAGCAGCGCGTGGTGCAGCTGTACTACGAGTTCGATCTCAGCCTCAAGGAAATCGCCGCCGTGCTGGAGCTCACCGACGCGCGCGTATGCCAGATCAACAAGGGCGCCCTGCGGAAGATGAAGGCCTTCCTGCAGAACGCTTGAAACCACCGAAAAAAGACCATCCCATGCAATCCATCGTCGGTATCGCCATCGTTCTCGGCTGCGTTTTCGGCGGCTTCATGCTGGGCGGCGGCGCCCTGAAAGTCATCTGGGAGCCGGTCGAACTGCTCATCATCACGGGCGCAGCCCTGGGCGCCATCGTGTTGGGCAACCCCCGCCACGTGCTCAACGAAATGGTGCTGCAGCTGCGCAAGGCCCTGTCACCCCGCAAGCAGAGCCAGGAATTCCAGCGCCAGCTGCTGCTGCTCATGTACGAACTGCTGCAGACCGCAGCGGGCGGCCTGAAGGCACTCGATGCGCATGTGGAGGCGCCGCAGGACAGCGCGCTGTTCAAGCGCTACCCCCTGGTGCTGGCCGAGCCCAAGCTGCTGGCCTTCATCGTGGACAACTTCCGCCTCATGGCCATGGGCAAAATCAACGCCCATGAGCTGGAAGGCGTGCTCGATCAGGAGATCGAGGCCATCCATGAAGAACTGATCCAGCCCTCCAAGTCGTTGCACAAGATCGCCGAAGCCATGCCCGGCTTCGGCATTCTGGCGGCGGTGCTCGGCATCGTGATGGCGATGAACACGATCAGCGAGGGCGCGAGCTCGGCCGAGATCGCCGAGAAGGTCGCGGCGGCCATGGTCGGCACCTTCATCGGCATCTTCTTCTGCTACGGCGTGCTGGACCCTCTTGCCAACGTGATGAAGCAGCAGGTCAAGCAGGAACTGTCCACGCTCGAGTGCGTGAAGGTGGTGCTCGTGACCCACGTGGCGGGCAAGCCGCCGCTGCTGGCCATTGATGCGGGCCGCCGCCTCGTGCAGCTCAACCTCAAGCCCAGCTTTGGCCTGCTCGAAGGCTGGATCAACGCGCTCTCGAGCGATCGCGACCCGCCCCGCGTGCCCAATCGGCGTGCTGGAGACCCCAAGTGAACACCTTGCGCGACAAGCAGCATGAGGCCGTCGTCAAGCGGGTCACCCGCAAGCACGATGACGAGGGGTATGGCGGTGCCTGGAAGGTGGCGTTTGCCGATTTCTGTCTGGCCCTCATGTGCCTGTTCCTGGTGCTGTGGGTGATGGCAGCGCGCAATGCCGAGCGCACGGAGGAGATCCTGCGCACCACGGGCGGAAAACTGTTCGACGAGGGCGCAGGCCACAAGGTGCAGACCCTGGGCACCGCGCGCGGCAGCCTGATCCCACGCGAGCCCATTCCCTCGCAAGGTGATCAGCGCCAGGCGCGCAAGAGCTTCACCAATGGCGGAGACGGCCCGGAGCAGGCACCCCGCATCACACGTTACGAAACGCCCTCCGACCTGCGCCAGCTCGCGGCCGTGCTGATGCAGCTGAGCCAGGACGCCGGCCTGGCGAGCAACCTGCAGGCCATTGTCACGCCCTTCGGCCTGCGCGTGATGCTGCACGACACCGACAGGCAGGGCATGTTCGAGCGGGGCAGCGCCCTGCCCACCGACCGCTTCCGCAACCTGCTGCGCAAGATGGGGCCGGTGTTTGCACGCATGGAGAACCAGATCCTCGTCGTGGGCCACACCGACTCCCTGCCCTACGCGGACGGCGACCTGGGTGCCGTCTCCAACTGGACGCTGGCCAACAACCGCGCCATCGCCGCACGCTACCACCTGCTTGCCGGCGGCATGCCCACCACCACCACGCTGCAGATCGTGGGCATGGCCGACCGTGCGCCGCTCACGCCGCAGGACCCGCGCGCCAACGTGAACCGCCGCATCGAGCTGCTCATCCTCACGAGCGAGCATGCGCGCAGCATCGCGGCGATGTTCGGCGCCCCCCCCGAGGGCGCCACGCCGCTGCTGCCGGGCGCGGACGCGGCCCTCCCATCGCGCGATGCGCTTTCTGCGCTGCGCGACACCCTGACCGCCCGTTGACCGCCATGGACACCAGAACCCGAGGCCCCCGCATGAAGATCACCTCCACCGGCATCGTCGCCCTCCCCCCCGCGGCACCGGCGGCGGAAACACCCGCCGCCGGCACAGCCACCACGACCGCAGCGCCCACCCAACGGGACGCTGCCGAGCCCGCCTCCCATGTGCTGCAATCCGCCCAGGCCGCGCTGCGCGCCATGCCGGAGATCGATG
>DATLGV010000703.1:0-1692 GCA_035540275.1 Acidovorax sp.
GCGCCCTGGGCGTGCGGCAGTCCAAGCTGGAAGAGGTACCGTCCCTGGCGCTGGGCACGAGCCCGGTCACGCTCAAGGAAATGATCTCGGCTTACAGCAGCATCGTGAACCTGGGCCGCTATGTGGAGCCTGTGCTCATCACCAGCATCGAAGACCGCAATGGCAAGGTGCTGGAGACCTTTGCCAAGCCCGTGCCCGAAGAGGTCTTCCAGCCCCGGGCAGCCCAGACCCTGCGCAACACCATGCGCGGCGCCGTGGACCGGGGCACGGCCACGGCCATCCGCACGCGCTATGGCATCCAGGCCGACGTGGCAGGCAAGACCGGCACCACGCAGGACAACACCGACGGCTGGTTCATCCTGATGCACACCCGCGTGGTGGCGGGCGCGTGGGCGGGCTTCAATGACGGGCGCATCACGCTGCGCAGCGACTACTGGGGGCAGGGCGCGCGCAGTGCGCTGCCCATGGTGGGCGAGTTCATGCAGCAGGCCATCCGCAACAAGGTGATCGACGGCAACGACCGGTTTGTGGACGAGTTCGACACCAGCCCGCCGCCACCGCCCGACAGCTCGCTGGGCACCATGCGCGACTGGATTCGTGGCCTGTTCCGCACCGACCCGCAGCAGGCCCCGGTGCCCGGCATGCCGCCCCGGCCTGCGGGTGCGGGCGCCCTGCCGCCAGTCACCACCGATCCACCGGGCTCTGTGTGGCCGCCGGTGCCCGCAGAAGAGCGGGTGGGGGGCGAATGAACGACCGAGGCGCGGATTGCGCGCGCGGCCTGATGGCCGACGAGGGGTGGCGGTGCCGTCAGCCCACCGTGCCGGGCCACACGATGGCCTGGGCCACGATCACGGTCTGCCCATTGAAGGTGGCCGCAGGAGAGCCGTACAGCCGATAGCCCAGCGCCAGCGCATCGCTCACGCGGCGGCAGAAGCTGGCGTCGTCGGGGCCGGTGAGCAGGCGGTAGGCGGGCAGGCCATCGGGTGGTGCGCTGGCCTGCGCGGCGGGTGCGGGTGATGTTGTGGAGGTGACAACCGCCATGGCCGCGCCTATTCGATGTCGATGAAGTGCATGCCCATGGTGCCCGCCTTGCGGTCGGCGAAGTAGCACTCCAGCGTCTCCTTGACGGTGCGGAAGGCCAGTTCGTCCCAGGGCACCTCATCTTCGGCAAACAGCCGCGCCTCGATGGTTTCGTAGCCCGGGTTGAACTGGTCGCTGAGCAGCGTGGCGCGGTAGAACAGGTGCACCTGGCCCACGCGGCGCACGTTCAGCAGGCTGAACAGGGGGCCGATCTCGATCTGCGCGCCAGCCTCTTCGTCAGTCTCACGCGCCGCCCCTTGGGCCGTGGTTTCGTCCAGCTCCATGAAGCCTGCGGGCAGCGTCCATTTGCCCCAGCGCGGCTCGATGTTGCGTTTGCACAGCAGGATGCGGCCATCGGGCAGCGCGGGCACCGTGCCCACCACATTGAGCGGGTTCTCGTAGTGCACCGTGTTGCACGCGGGGCAGACTGCACGCTGTTTGGTGTCGCCGTCGTCCGGCAGGCGGTACACCACGGCGGTGCCACAGGCGCGGCAATGTTTGATGGGGCTGCGGTAGGTCATGCAGGGGTTTGAGGGTCAAATGGGCTGGTAGCGCTAGTGCAACATGCGCTACCAGCCCATTTGACCCTCAAACCCCTGCATGACCTACCGC
>DATLGV010000704.1:0-2115 GCA_035540275.1 Acidovorax sp.
GGGTCGTTCAGGGTCAGGGTGACCACGCCGCGAGTGTCGCGGGCAATGTGCAGCAGCTCATGGGAATTCGTCATCATTTTTCTCCAGTGTTTTGCATGACCGGCACCGCCGAAGCCGGCAAGACTCCGGGCCAGCGCCGCCGTGGAGGCAGCCTTGCCAGAGCAACGGTGGCGCCCCGGTCAGCAGGGGGCTTACAGATCCGCCAGAACCCGCAGATGCGCCTCCACGCTGCGCGCCAGCGGCCCCATCACATAGCCGCCTTCCAGGCACGACACGATGCGCCCCTTCGAATAGCGCCGGGCCACGTCCTTCACGCGCTGGGTGATCCAGGTGTAGTCCTGCTCGGTCAGGCCCAGCTGGCCCATGTCGTCCTCGCGGTGGGCATCGAAGCCCGCGCTCACAAAAATCATCTCGGGCTTGAAGGCCTCCAGCCGGGGCATCCACATCATCTCGATGATCTCGCGGATGTCCATGCCACGCGTGTAGGCCGGCACGGGCACGTTGACCATGTTGGGGGCCGGGTCGTGGTCGCCGCTGTAGGGGTAGAACGGGTGCTGGAAGATGCTGACCATCAGCGCACGCGGGTCATTGGCCAGGATGTCTTCGGTGCCGTTGCCGTGGTGCACGTCAAAGTCCACCACCGCCACGCGCTGCAGGTTGTAGCGCTGCAGCGCATATTTCACCGCCACCGCCACGTTGTTGAAAAAGCAAAAGCCCATGGCCTTGTCGCGGCAGGCATGGTGCCCCGGGGGGCGCACGGAACAGAACGCGTTCTCGACCTCGCCCGCCATCACGGCATCGGTGGCGGCCAGCGCAGCCCCCGCGGCACGCAGCGAGGCTTTCCAGGTATGGGCGTTGATGGAGGTGTCGGTGTCGATCTGCGCGTAGCTGGGGCCGCCCGCCATCAACTCTTCATTGAGCCGGTCGGACATGCCGCGCAAGGCGGCGATGTGCATGCGGCCGTGGGCCAGTTCGATGTCGGCCAGCGAGGCCTCCGGTGCCTCGTAGCGCTCCAGCGCATCCCCCACGCCGGTGACCAGCAAACGGTCTTCAATCGCATCCAGCCGCTCGGGGCATTCGGGGTGGCCCGGGCCCATCTCGTGCTTCCAACAATCCCGGTGGGTGAAATAGCCCGTCTTGCTCACAGTCTTGTCCCCGCGTCTCGCATTTTTCGCAGTTTTTCGGATAACGTCGCGCCATGAATGCACAGCACAAGATCAAATCGCTCCTGGATCAGCTTAACACGGTGATCGTGGGCAAAAAGGCCCAGGTTCAGGACTGCGTGGCCTGCCTGCTGGCGGGGGGGCACCTGCTCATCGAAGACGTGCCGGGCGTGGGCAAGACCACGTTGGCGCACGCTCTGTCCCACACCTTCGGGTTGCAGTTTTCGCGCGTCCAGTTCACTGCCGACCTCATGCCCAGCGACCTGACGGGCGTGTCGGTGTACGAACGGGGCAAGGAAGCCTTTGTGTTCCACCCTGGCCCGGTGTTTGCCCAGGTGCTGCTGGCCGACGAGATCAACCGCGCCAGCCCCAAAACCCAAAGCGCCCTGCTCGAAGCCATGGAAGAAAAGCAGGTCTCGGTCGAGGGCGAAACCCGCGCGCTGCCCCACCCCTTCTTCGTGATCGCCACCCAGAACCCGCACGACCAGCTGGGCACCTTTGCACTGCCCGAGTCGCAGCTCGACCGCTTCTTGATGCGCATTTCCATCGGCTACCCCGACCGCGCCGCCGAGCGCCTGCTGCTGTCGGGCGCCGACCGGCGCGACATGGTGAGCAGCCTGCTGCCGCTGCTGTCGGCCGAGGAGCTGGCCGAGCTGCAGCGCCAGGTGCAGGCCGTGCACACCGCTGACCCTCTGCTCAACTACGTGCAGGACCTGATCGCCGCCACCCGCTCGGGCCGCTGGTTCTTGCAGGGCCTGTCGCCCCGCGCAGGCATTGCCCTGCTGCGTGCCGCCAAGGCCCAGGCGCTCATCAGCGGGCGCGACTACGTGGCACCGGACGATGTGCAGGCCGTGCTGCCGCAAACGATTGCCCACCGCCTGGTGCCCGTGGGCGACGCCGGGCGCGGCGCGGTCGAGCAGGTGCGCGCCATGGTCGATGCGGTGCCGCTGCC
>DATLGV010000705.1:0-1798 GCA_035540275.1 Acidovorax sp.
GCCGACAGAGCAGGGCGCCTGCGGCCAGTGCGGCAGCTGCCACGCCATCGATGTGCGCACCCATGCCGACCTGTGCGTGCTGATGCCCGAGGTGCAGATGATGGCGTTGGGCTGGCCCCTGTCGGAAAAGGCCCAGGCCGACATCGACGACAAAAAGCGCAAGCCCAGCCGCGAGATCCGCGTGGAGGCCATGCGCGATGCGGTGGAGTTTTCGCAGCGCACCTCGGCGCGTGGCAAAGGCAAGGCGGTGCTGGTTTACCCGGCCGAGCAGATGAACCATGTCACGGCCAACGCGCTGCTCAAGACACTGGAAGAACCGCCCGGCGATGTGCGTTTTGTGCTGGCCAGCGAGGCCGCGCACCAGCTGCTGCCCACCATCCGAAGCCGCTGCCTGGGGCACACCATGGTCTGGCCGGCCGAGGCTGACAGCCTGGCCTGGTTGCAGGCCCAGGGTCTGGCCCGGGATGCGGCGGCTTCGTTTCTGCGCGCGGCAGGTGGGCGACCCGAAGATGCGCTGGCGTTGGCCCAGTCCGGCCGCAGCCCGCAGGCCTGGTCTGCCTTGCCGCAGGCGGTGGCACGGGGCGATGTGACGGCCCTGGGCGACTGGGCCCCGGCCCAGGTGATCGACGCGCTGCAAAAGCTCTGCCACGACCTGCTGGCCACTAGCGTGGGCGCCGCACCGCGCTACTTTGCACAGGCCGACCTGCCCAAGACGCCGCCGCTGGGCGCGCTCACGCGCTGGTCGCGCGCGCTGTCCAAGGCGGCACGCACGGCAGACCACCCATTCAACACCGGGCTCATGCTGGAGGCGCTTGTCGCCCAGGCGCGAAACACCCTACACTCCAAACACTAAGCCGCACGCCCCCATCCATGAGCAGTCCATCCACCGCGCCCCGTCCCAGCGTCATGCAGCTGGCCATCAAGGAAAAGGCTGCCCTCTATGCCGCCTACATTCCTTTTTTTGCCGAAGGGGGCATCTTTGTGCCCACGCAGCGCGACTACAAGCTGGGCGACGATGTGTATGTGCTGCTGACCTTGCCTGAGGATACGCAGCGCTACCCCGTGGCTGGCCGCGTGGCCTGGGTAACGCCGGCGCGTGCTGCGGGCAACCGCACCCAGGGCGTGGGCATCCAGTTCCCCAAAGACGAAAAATCCCGCCAGCTCAAGGCCAAGATCGAGGAATTGCTGGGAACTGCGCTGGGCTCGGACCGTCCTACCCAGACGATCTGACCGCGCCACCGCTGCCCCGTGCCGACCTGCGCTGGCTGGTCGGCTTTTTTGTTTAAGACTTGTCCAACCAAGGATGCAGCGCCGGTTTTTCTACAAGGAAACCAGCTTGCTGAAGCGCGTTTTGCGCAAGTTGCGTTGTTTTGCTATCCCATGTTCACTGATTCGCACTGTCACCTCAACTTCCCGGAGCTGGTCAGCCAGCTGCCCGCCATCCGCCAGGCCATGGCCGAAGCGCAGGTCACCCGGGCCCTGTGCATCTGCACCGCCATGGAAGAGTTCGAGGGCGTGCACGCCCTGGCCCTGGCCCATGACAACTTCTGGAGCACGGTGGGCGTGCACCCCGACAACGAGGGCGTGACCGAGCCCAGCGTGCAGGACCTGCTGGACCGCGCGGCACTGCCCCGCGTGGTGGCGATTGGCGAGACGGGCCTGGATTACTACGGCATGGAAGACCGCAAGGGCGGGCGCAGCATCGCCGACCTGGACTGGCAGCGCGACCGCTTCCGCACCCACATCCGCGCGGCGCGGGCCTGTGGCAAGCCGCTCATCATCCATACGCGCAGTGCGT
>DATLGV010000706.1:0-3130 GCA_035540275.1 Acidovorax sp.
GCCAAGTACATGGCCACGCCCATCGGCACCTACGAGCTCAAGTACTTCTTTGGCTCCGGCCTGGGCACCGAGACGGGCGGCAACGCATCCAGCACCGCCGTGCGCGCGCTGATCAAGCAGTTCGTGTCGACCGAAAACCCGGCCAAGCCGCTGTCCGACAGCCAGATCGCCGAGATGCTCAAGGAGCAGGGCATCGAGTGCGCCCGCCGCACCGTGGCCAAGTACCGCGAGGCGCTCAAGATTGCGCCAGCGAATTTGCGCAAGGCTTTGTAGACGCTCGGCAGGTGGCGCACTGCCCGCCTGCGCCGCCGTAGTCTTTTCTGTTGTTTCCGTATTACCCACCGCAGCCCCACCATGGCCCGCATCGTCTTTGACCTCCCCGCGCATTTCGGCTTTGCCACCGACCTGCAGATCTACATCAGCCACGTGAACCAGGGCGGGCACCTGGACAACGCGCAGCTGCTCACGCTGGTGTCCGAGGCGCGGGTGCGTTTCTTCCAGTCGCTGGGCTACCCCGAGGCGGATGTGGGTGGCCTGTCGATCGTCGTGGGCGACATCGTGGCGCAGTACAAGTCCGAAGGTTTCCACGGCGAAACCATGCGCGTGGAGATGGCGCCGGCGGACTTCAACCGCTATGGCTTCGACCTGGTGTTCTGCATGACCGAGACCACCTCGGGCCGCGAAGTGGCGCGCGGCAAGATCGGCATTGTCTTCATCGGCAAGGCCGATCGCAAGGTGGCGGTTATCCCTGAATCCATCCGCCAGCTGCTGCTGGCTCGCGCCGGCACGCCGGGTTCCCACACGTTGCCCGAGCGCGTATCCTCCCCATCGACATGAACCAACTCCAACTTTTTCTCCCCTGCGCCGCGGGCGTCGAGGGCTACCTGGCCGACGAGGTGCACGGCATCACCGGCCTCACGGGGCAAGATTTGCTGGTGGGCCGGGGCGGCGTGCTGCTGCGCGCCTCATGGCGCCAGGCCATGCAGCTCAACCTGCACAGCCGCCTGGCCCAGCGCGTGCTGGTGCAGCTGGCGCACCGCCCGTACCGGTCGGAGAACGACCTTTACCACATGGCCAGCGACGTGGCCTGGGAGATCTGGTTCACCACGCGCCAGACCTTCAAGGTCGAGGTGACGGCCCAGCACAGCCCGCTGCAGAGCCTGAACTTCGCGGGCCTCAAGGTGAAAGACGCCGTGGCCGACCGCTTCCGCCACAAGAGCGGCGTGCGCCCCGATGTGAACACCCAGTGGCCCGACGTGCGCATCCACCTGCACCTGACCACCGACGAGGCCACGCTCTACATCGACACCAGCGGCGAGCCGCTGTTCAAGCGCGGCTGGCGCGAAGACAAGGGCGACGCGCCCCTGAAGGAAACCCTGGCCGCTGCCATGATTGCCGCCAGCGGCTGGGACCCGCATGGCGACAACCCCCAGCCCCTGTACGACCCCTGCTGCGGCAGCGGCACCATCGTGGTCGAGGCTGCGCAGATCGCCTGCCGCATCCCGGCGGGCCTGCAGCGCCGCTTTGCGTTCGAGAAACTGCTGCCCTTCCAGGCGCATGTCTGGAATGCTATTAAAAACGAAGCTGAAGGCGCAATACAGAAAAGCGCTGTGCCGATTTTTGGCAGTGATGTGGCCTTCCGCATGGTCGATTTTGCGCAGCGCAATGCCGAGCGCGCCGGTGTGGCCCAGGCCGTGCAGCTGCGCGGCGGCGACGCCCTGCAGCGCATGCCGCCCTGCGAGCAGCCCGGCGTGATGCTGCTCAACCCCCCCTACGGCGAGCGCATTGCCGCAGCCGGCAGCGCAGGCCGCAACGCCAGCGAGCGTGCGGCCGACCGTGCCCAGGGCCGGGCCGTGGGCCGCGAAGAGGCGCAGACCGAAGACGGCGGCGAGTTCTTCAGCCAGCTCGCGACGCACTGGAAGAAGAATTACAGCGGCTGGACGGCCTGGATGCTCACGCCCGACCTCAAGCTCCCCGGCAAGATGCGCCTGAAGGAATCGCGCCGGGTGCCGATGTGGAACGGCCCCATCGAATGCCGCATGTTCCGCTTCGACATGGTCAAGGGCGCCGTGCGTGACCGGGCCGCCAAGGCCGCCCCCGACGGCGGCCCGCGCCATGAAGGTTGAGCTGCGCCTGCCCGCCGAGGCGCCAGCGAACGAGCCCCCACGCCCCGTGGTGGTGGACACCAATGTGGCGCTCGACCTGCTGATCTTCAGCGACCCGCGCACTGTGCCCCTGCGCACGCTGCTGGCCCAAGGGCGCCTGGCCTGGATCGCCACCCAAGTCATGCGCGACGAGCTGGAGCGCGTGCTGGCCTACCCGCACATCGTGGCGCGCATGGACTACTACCGCGTCGATGCCGCCCAGGTGCTGGCGGCGTTTGATGCGCAGGCACGCCTGGTGGACGTTGCACCCAAGGTGGCCTATGTGTGCAAGGACGCGGACGACCAGAAGTTCATCGACCTGGCGGCGGCGCACCGGGCGATCTTGCTGAGCAAGGACAAGGCGGTGATTTGTATGCGCAAGCGGTTGGCACTGCTGGATGCCCAGGTGGCGACAGAACTGGTCCTGGAGATCGAAGGGTCTGTGGCTGCTGCCTGAGATCGTAAACACGTTCTAAAGTCGCAAGCAGCATCGAATCTGCGGCCAACCTGGGTTGTCGGTGGAGCCCCACTCAAACCAAGAGGTCATACGCCGCCCGCACCCGCTGCAAATCCCGTCCCAGCCGGCGGCTTGCGGGCAGGTGCCGCATCCATCCCATCCGGCGGATGCTGGTCGCCAGCACCTCTTGCATCTGCGCATTGCCCTGTGCGACCCATGCTGCCCAGCGCTCGCGGGCTTCGGGCAACCTGCCGCTTTCGTGCAGGAAGATGGCGGTGGAATGCGCGTAGCACAGCGCGTCGCGCACATGGCACAGCGGCAGGGGCAGCACGGCAGCGGGGTCGTCCTCAAAGTCGATGCAGACCACCGCGCCGCTGGGGTCGCGCACCATGTTGCGCGCAAACGCCTGGCTCAGGCAGGTGCCCTGGCGGTGCACATGGGCCAGTGCGTCCAGTCCCTGCTGCCACAGCGAGAGCACGGCGGCGGGGTCATCCGCACGCAGCGTCCGCTCGATCGCGTTGCCCAGGGA
>DATLGV010000707.1:0-4384 GCA_035540275.1 Acidovorax sp.
GTCATCAAAAGCAATAGGGGGCGCAGTGCTCATGGTCAGCCCTCCATCACTTCACGCCAGTACGCGTACATGCCGCGGATGAGTGTTTCGGTCACCATGTGATCGGTGTTCTCCACCGTCTTTCCCCCCAGCTCGGCCAGGGTGCGGTGGTAGGGCTTGCTTTCAAAGCCTAGCTGCGAAAACTCGATCACTTCCCCATCGTCGGCGGACACAAACCCCGCCGGGCCGAACAGGTTGGCCTGCCGCAGACGGCGCTGTGTCATCTCCGCGCTGTCGTCCTCGAACCCGAAGTGGGTCCATACGAAGTCGAAGGCCCCGTGCCCGTCCGGCTGGATGTGCCGGGTGGAGACGCTGTTGACCTGCTGCTGAAAGATGACGCTGGGGAACACGGTCATCATGACGGCCGTGGGGCCACCCCACCAGGGCTCGGGCACGATGTCCAGAAACCGCGCATCGTGGAGCTGCATGCTTTCCTTGAAGCTGGACACCTGGGTGACCTGGTCGGCTTTGCCCGCCTGGCCCCGGGTGGAGATCATGGCGGCATGCCGGTGGCGCGCATCCATCTTCAGCTCGCTCTTGTTGTCTGCCCGCCAGAGTCCAAAGGTCACAAACCAGGTGTGCAGCAAGCCGGGGTGATAGGGGTCCTTGATGTTCTCCTGCATGAGCTTCCAGTTGCCCGGAATGCGCTGGCGGTTGTAGCCCAGTATCGTCAGGCGCCGGCCGTTGAAGAGCCGGTCGAAGTACGACAGGATGTCCGGCCCCAGGAAGTCTTCGAGCGATTCGACGTCGTGGTCGAAGCTGGCAAACACCACGCCGCCCCGGGTGGCCACCTTGAGCTTGTTGAGGCCATGGTCCGCCGTCTGAAAATCCGCCGGCATGCCCCCGTTGATTTTTCCGTCCTGCTTGACGCCACGGCGAAACGGCACCCCTTGCAGGTCGCCTTGCAGCGTGTAGCTCCACTGGTGGTAGGGGCAGACAAAGTCTTTCTTGTTGCCGTGTCGCTCGCGGCAGAACTGCATGCCGCGGTGGGCGCACACGTTCTCGACCACCCGGATGCCGCTCGCGTCGCGGACCATGATGACCGAGCGTTCTCCTACCACCGTGCGCTTGAAGTCACCCACGTTCGGCACCTCGGCCTCCAGTCCGACATAGTTCCAGTGCTGCCGGTAGAAGAAGCGCTCCAGCTCTTTCTTGTGCAGGTTGTCACCGGTGTAGGCCATGAACGGGATTCGGCTGCTGCCTTCGGTTTCCCATCGCATCTGGCTGGGAAAGACTTCCTTGGCGGGTGTGCTCATTGCTGTCTCCTTGGTTGTTTGTCGGGCTCACGTGCCACTGGCATAGAACGCATCCGCGTACACCTGCTCTGGCAACACGCCCATTTGCCTTACCAGCAAGGCAGTGGCCTCGACCATCGGCGGCGCGCCGCAGAGGTAGGCGCGAAAGCCTTCCAGGCTGCGCCAGTCCCGGGCGATGGCGTCGGTCACCAGGCCCGTGCGATGCCCCTGTGCCGGGCCGGACGCGACCACGGTGTGCACCTGAAGCTGTGGGTTCTGGCGCTGCAGCGCCTCCAGCCACTCCATGCCATAGATGTCGCGCTCGGACCGCACGCCGAAGTACAGGTGGATGGGATTGCCCATGTCGGCGGCAACCACGCCGCGAACGATGGACAAAATCGGCGCCAGCCCTGTGCCGCCCGCCACGCACAGCATGGGGCCTGTGTGTTGGCGGCGCAGGTAGGCAGATCCCATCGGGCCGCTCACGCGCACCGTATCGCCCACGCGAAGCTCGTTCGCCACGTAGCCGGTGACACGGCCTTGCGGAACCAGCCGGATGTGGAACTCCAGCGTGTCGTCCTGGGCGGTGCCCGCCATGGAGTAGGGCCGCACATGCGCTGGCGTGAACTGCAGCTGCGCATACTGGCCGGGCGAAAAATCGAGTGCTTTTGCCGGCTGGAGAACCAGCCGCTTGATGTCGTGGGTGGGGGCTTCCATGGCCACCACCGTGGCCTTGATGATGCGTGCCGTGTGCACGACCACTTCGTCCGGCTCGGGGATCTCCACCGTGCAGGGCTCCGTCACGAAGGTCTGGCAGGCCAGGACGTAGGAGTCCTGTGCCGCCAGTGGTTGCTGTACTTCGCGCCCTGAGTCGAGCACTTGTCCTGTCACGATCTTGCAGCGGCAGGTGCCACACCGCCCGGCCATGCAGCTGTGCGAAATCGGCACATCGTTCTCGCGCAATGCGCCCAGTAGATTGGCGCCAGGAGCGACATTCAGCATGCGCTGCAAGGGGCGTACATGGATTTCCATCGTCCGTTGTCTCTGGCGTTGTCTCTGATGTTTTTGTGGGTCGATTCCCGGGGAAGGGATCGATGGAGTCGATGATCAGATGGGCGAAAAAATCAGTCAACGCGATGATGTGAATGTTGAATATCATCCAAATCAATACTTGGCGAGGCAATCGATGGAGCTGAAGGACATTGATCTGAATCTTTTGGTGGTCTTCAACCAGCTCCTTGCCGAACGCAAGGTCTCCAAGGTGGCGGAGAACCTGGGCCTCGGCCAGCCTGCAGTGAGCAATGCGCTGGCGCGGCTGCGCAAGCTGTTTGACGACGAGCTGTTCACCCGCACGGCCAGCGGCATGCAGCCCACGCCGTTTGCAGAACAGCTGGCGGAATCGGTGGGGTATGCGCTGGGCATGATTCACGGGGCGGTGAACGCCAGAAACACGTTCGATCCGCGCACCAGCAAACGCAGCTTCACCGTCGGCATGACGGATATCGGCGAGATCTACTTTCTGCCGCAGCTGATGCAGCGCATCGAAGAGGTCGCGCCATCGGTCACCATCAGCACCGTGCGCAACACGGCCACCAACCTGAAGGACGCCATGGAGTCGGGCCAGGTGGACCTGGCCGTGGGCCTGTTGCCGCAGCTGAAGGCGGGCTTTTTTCAGCGCCGCCTTTTCGAACAGAACTATGTCTGCATGTTTCGCAAGGGCCATCGGCTGGATCAGAAAAAGATCCGCCTGCAGGATTTCTTTGCTGCGGACCATGTGGCCATCGTGTCTGCGGGCACGGGCCATGGGCAGGTGGACGAGATACTGGACAACCACTCGCCCCAGCGGCTGGTGAAACTCAAAGTGCCTCACTTCGTCGCCGTGGGCCACATCTTGCAGTCCACCGATCTGGTGGCCACGGTACCGGAGCGGTTGGCCGAACGCATGGCCGCCCCCTTTGAACTGACGTACCTGGCGCACCCGGTCAAGCTGCCCAAAATCGCCATCAACATGTTCTGGCACGCCAAGTTTCACAAGGACCCGGCGAACCAGTGGCTGCGCTCGCTGGTTTTTGATCTTCATTCGGACGCCTCTTCAGGCGCTTAGCACCCTCCTTCTCACGCGCTGTGCGGCCCAGCGGGGTGCAGCGGGTACGCTGCCTGCGCTTTCCTGCTCTCCTACGCAGATCTAGCGCTGCTGCTTGCGCCGGTGGTGTCCGTGCGTTGCTATAGTGCGGCGCACACCGGCGGCATGTTGGCTGCTTTGTTGCGATTCATCCCGAGGATTCCCCATGGCCGCTGGCAGCCTGCTTGCACTGCTCGACGATATCGCCACCCTCCTTGACGATGTGGCTCTGATGACCAAGGTGGCGGCCAAGAAGAGCGCCGCCATGGCCGACGATGTGTCGGTGATGACCAAGGTGGCGGCGCAGAAGACGACGGGCGTGCTGGGGGACGACCTGGCGCTCAATGCCCAGCAGGTGACCGGTGTGCGCGCCGAGCGCGAGATTCCGGTGGTATGGGCGGTGGCCAAGGGCTCGTTCATCAACAAGGTCATCCTGGTGCCTGCGGCGCTGTTGATCAGCGCCTTTGTGCCCTGGGCCGTCACGCCGCTGCTGATGGTGGGGGGCGCGTTTCTGTGCTTTGAAGGCTTTGAGAAGGTGGCGCACAAGCTGCTGCACGCCCAGCACGAGGACGAGGCCGAACGTGAGAGCCACGCCAAGGCCAATGCCAATCCGGCGGTGGATCTGGTGGCTTTTGAAAAGGACAAGATCAAGGGCGCCGTGCGCACCGACTTCATCCTGTCGGCTGAAATCATCGCGATCACCTTGGGCACTGTGGCCTCCGCGCCCTTCGTGCAGCAATTGATCGTGCTGTCGGGCATCGCAGTGGTCATGACCATCGGCGTGTATGGGCTGGTGGCGGGCATTGTCAAGCTGGACGACCTGGGCCTGTGGCTCAACAACAAGGCCAGCAGCGCGGCGCGTGCCATGGGCGCGGGCATCCTGCGCGCGGCGCCCTGGCTGATGAAAGGGTTGTCGATTGCGGGCACAGCCGCCATGTTCCTGGTGGGCGGCGGTATTCTGGTGCACGGGGTGTCGGTGCTTCACCAT
>DATLGV010000708.1:0-3760 GCA_035540275.1 Acidovorax sp.
GGGCCGTGCCCGCTGCACAGGCCCGGGACAGGGCACAGCCCAACGCCACCAGGGGCCGTGCGAGTCTGCTCACAACTCGTTACGACATCCTTCTCAAGTTTCTTTGGATGGCGCCGACGCGCGGCCACAATGGCAAGCGCACCCAAACTGGCGTGGCCTCCTGCGGAAGGCGTTCAAAAAGAGCCCCTTTCCCACCGTTTTACCTGCCATTGCCTGCAGCGTGCCCCTCGACAATGCCGACAAAGAGGAAGACACCCATGGACATGCAATACCAGCTCAAGGCAGGCAGCTACTACCTGTATGACATGCGCGAGGCGCCCAGCGCCGTGACGGGTGAACGCCGCTTCAAGCTCAAGACCGACACGGTGGCCATTGCGTTTGATGCGCACACGGGCGAGGTGCACCAGCACGGCAGTCCCACGCGCATCCAGTCGTGGGCCAACAACACGCGCCGCCGCCTGCGTGCGGCCGGTGCGCAAGACGTGGCCAACGACATCGTGGTGGTCTCCGGCCCGCTGCCCGTGGACGAGCTCAACAAATGCCTGTGGGTGCGCGGCTATGTGCGCCGCATGTTCTCGCGCCTGGCCACCCTGCCGCACGGCAAGTTCCAGAAGCCTGCGGAGCCGTTTCGCAAGGCGGCCTGAAAACAGCACCCTCCTCCTCTCTCCTCTCCCTCCAACCAAGGGCCGCACACAGCGGCCCTTGTCATTGGGCATCACATCACATCACATCAGGCGTCGGCATCCTCGGCCACGTCACTGTCCGCGCCCTCCAGCACCTCGGCATGCTTGACGATGGTCACCGGCACCGGGCTCGCGTGCGCCAACTCCTGCGACACCGACCCCAGCAGCGCGCCGGTGATGGCGCCCTGGCCCTTGGCGCCGATGATGACCATATCGCAGCCCGAGCGCTCGATCATGTCCACCAGCGTGTGCGCCACATCGCCCACCCCCACATCGGTCTCGTAGGCCACGCCAGCCGCGTCGAGCAGCGCGCGGGCAGGTGCCATCAGGTGCTCGCCCGCCTCCAGGCTGGCGGCGGCTATCAGGTCGGGGTCGCGGGTGGTGACCAGCTCGTACAGCGTGGCGGGCTCCTGCACGTTGGCCAGCACCACCGCGGCCTGCAGCCCCTGGCGCACCAGGGCCAGCGCGTGGTGCACGCCGTCCAGGGAGAGTTCAGAGCCGTCCACGGCGATGAGAATCTTGAGCATGGTGTTCTCCTTGAGTGAGTCAGTGCAGACCAGTGTAGCGACGCTATCCGCCAGCGCCAGTCCCATCCCTTGCGGCAGGTCAGCCCGGCCCGTCTGGGACAATGCGCCCCATCATGCTGCAGTTCGACCTCCTCAAAACCGACCCCACCAGCCACGCACGCCGTGGCCAGCTCACGCTCAACCATGGCGTGGTGCAGACCCCCATCTTCATGCCCGTGGGCACCTATGGCACCGTCAAGGGCGTGATGCCGCGCAGCCTGCACGACATGGGCGCACAGATCATCCTGGGCAACACCTTCCACCTGTGGATGCGCCCGGGCCTGGACGTGATGCAGAGCTTTGGCGGCCTGCACGGCTTTGAAAAGTGGGACAAGCCCATCCTCACCGACTCCGGCGGCTTCCAGGTCTGGAGCCTGGGCGCCATGCGCAAGATCACCGAAGAAGGCGTGACCTTTGCCAGCCCCGTCAACGGCGACAAGCTCTTCATGTCGCCCGAGGTGAGCATGCAGATCCAGACCACGCTCAACTCCGACATCGTGATGCAGCTGGACGAGTGCACGCCGTACGAGACCAAGGGCCACAAGACCACCGAGGCCGAGGCGCGCAAGAGCATGGAGATGAGCCTGCGCTGGGCGAAACGCAGCCAGGACGAATTCCACCGCCTGAACAACCCCAACGCCCTCTTCGGCATCGTGCAGGGCGGCATGTTCAAGCACCTGCGCCAGGAGTCGCTGGAGCGCCTGGTCGAGATGGACTTCCCCGGCTACGCCGTGGGCGGCGTGAGCGTGGGCGAGCCCAAGGACGAGATGCTGGACATCATGGCCCACACGCCCCACCGCCTGCCCGCCCACAAGCCGCGCTACCTGATGGGTGTGGGCACGCCCGAGGACCTGGTGCAGGGCGTGGCCGACGGCGTGGACATGTTCGACTGCGTGATGCCCACCCGCAATGCACGCAACGGCACCATGTTCACGCGATTCGGCGACCTGAAGATCCGCAACGCCCGCCACAAGACCGACCACCAACCCATGGACACCAGCTGCACCTGCTATGCCTGCGCAGGCAGCGCGGGCGTTTCGTGGGATGACGGCGGGCGCGAGGGTTTCTCGCGTGCCTACCTGCACCACCTGGACCGCTGCGGCGAAATGCTGGGCCCCATGCTCACCACCGTGCACAACCTGCACTACTACCTGAACCTGATGCGTGAGGTGCGCGAGTCGCTGGAGGCAGGCACCTTTGCCCAGTTCCGCGCGCAGTTCAAGGCCGACCGGGCACGCGGCGTGTGAGCGGCAGATTCGCCCTCCGCCAGATTGCTATGTTTTGCATAGCACCCCAGACATGATCCACTAGCGCATCGGGCCCCAACCATTCCAAAACTCCTGCGTCACCTGCTGCACTGGCCCCTGCGGGCCCTCACGGGCCTGGGCAGCGGCCTGCTGGCGCTGCTGATCCTGTTCGAGGAATGGGGCTGGGAGCCGCTGCAGCGCCTGCTGGCGCGCATCGGCCGCTGGCCGGGCCTGCGCTGGATCGAAGGCTGGGTACGTGCCCTGCCGCCCTGGGCGGCGGTGGCCTTGTTTGCGCTGCCCACGGCCCTGCTGCTGCCCATCAAGCTGCTGGCGCTGTGGGCCATCGGGCGCGGGCATGTGGTGCTGGGCATGCTCGTGATCGTGCTGGCCAAGGTGGTGGGCACGGCGGTGGTGGCGCGGCTGTTCACCCTCACCCAGCCAGCGCTCATGCAGCTGCGCTGGTTTGCCTGGACCCACGCGCACTGGATGCAGCTCAAGCACGCCGTGCTGGAGCGCGCCCGCGCGTCGTGGGCCTGGCGCGTGGCGCGGGTGATCCGGCGGCAGTGGCGGCTGCGCTGGCGCAGGCGCTGACCACCCGGCCCTGCCCCGGTGGCCCACAGGGGCTGCTGCAAAATCCGCCCCATGCCTGCGACCCCGCCCGCTCCCCTGAATGAAGCGCTGGAACTGGCCTTCAACCTCGCCCCCGTGGGCATGTGCGTGACGCGCGAGCGCCGCATCGAGATCTGCAACGACGCCTTTGCCCGCATGTTTGGCTACGAGCAGGCCGAGCTGCTGGGCCAGCCGCTGGCACCGCTGTATCCCTCGCTGGACGAGTTCACCCACACCGGCAACCTGGGCCTGCCCGCCATGATGGACACCGGCAGCTACAGCGACGAGCGCGTGATGCGCCGCCGCGACGGCACGCTGTTCTGGTGCCATGTGGTGGGCCGTGCGCTGGACCGTGCCGATCCGTTTGCGCGCGCAGTGTGGATGTTCGAGGACATCTCGGACCGCCGCGTGATCAGCACCCCGCTGACGGTGCGCGAGCGCGAGGTGGCCCAGCACATCGTCACCGGCGCCACCAGCAAGCAGATCGCGCGCCACCTGAACATCAGCCACCGCACGGTGGAGGCCCACCGGGGCCGGCTCATGCGCAAGCTGGGCGCCACCAGCACGGGCGAATTGGTGGCCCTGCTGCTGGGCATGCCCTGACACCGGGGACAATCGGGGCCCGCACGCCCCCCTAGCCGCCGACATGCCGTCC
>DATLGV010000709.1:0-6363 GCA_035540275.1 Acidovorax sp.
CTCCACCGCCACGCCCTTGTTCAGTGCGGTGACCTTGAAGCGCAGGTCGCTGGGGTTGCCGGTGTACTTGCTGGCGTCCCATTCGAACTGGTGGCGCCCGGAGGTCTTGGCGTCCAGGTCCAGCGTCCCCACTAACTGGCCGCCGGGGGTGAGGATCTCCACCTTCACGCTGTCGGCGGTGCCGGCCAGGTCGAACATGCCGCTGCCCACACCGTTATCCACGGCCAGGGTGTTGCCCTCTGTCACCACGTTGCGCCCGATCATCGAGGCGCCCTGCAGCATCTGCATCGATTTGAACTGCTCGGAGATGCCCAGCATGGTGTAGTTGAGCTGCTGGATGCCGGTGACGGTGTTGATCTGCGCGATCTGCGAGGTCATCTGCGCGTTGTCCAGGGGGTTCATCGGGTCCTGGTTGGTGAGCTGCGCCACGAGCAGTTTGAGAAACCGGTCCTGCGCACCTTGTGCATCGTTGGCCGAATTGGCCTTCGAACCCGATGTGTCGGTGGTGGTCGTGTTGTTGCTGACGCCGTTGATCATGGTGGCACCTGGGGTTGTGTTACTGGCCCATCTGCAGGGTCTTGAGGAGCAGCGACTTGGCCGTGTTCATGACCTCGACGTTGTTCTGGTACGAGCGCGAGGCAGAAATCATGTTGACCATCTCCTCGACCGCGTTGACGTTGGAGTGCGTCACATACCCTTGCGCGTCGGCGGAAGGGTGGCTGGGATCGTGCACGCGGCGGCCGGGCACATTGCTTTCGCTGATGCCGCTGACCTTGACGCCCGCAGAGCTGTCGGCCCCCATGGGCGTTGTCTGGAACACCACCTGGCGGGCCTTGTAGGCCTGGCCGTCGGGGCCGGCCACGGCGTCCACGTTGGCCAGGTTGCTGGCCACCACGTTGAGCCGCTGCGACTGCGCACTGATGGCGCTGCCCGACACGTTGAAGATCGAAAACATGGACATGGGGTGGTTCGCTTTCTGGGCTGCAGGCGGGCTGCTTACTGGCCCTGGATGGCGCTGAGCATGGTTCTGGCGTTGCCGTTGATGAACCGCAGCGTGGCTTCGTAGCGCACGGCGTTGTCCACGAAGTTGGCGCGTTCGCGGTCCAGGTCCACCGAGTTGTTGTCCAGGCTGGGCTGCGTCTGCACGCCATAGCCCAGCGTGCCCTGCCGGTCGATGCTGGTGCTGGAGTTCAAGGGGGCCAGCGGAATGTGGTGCGGATCGGTGGTGCCTGCGGTTCCGTAAGAGCCGCTCGTGGCCAGGCGCGTGACCGCCGAGCCGGCGGCGCCCGTCGCGGAAGAGCTCACGCCCGTGGCCTCGCGCAGCGCGTCGCCAAACTTGAAGTCGCGGGCCACGTAGCCCGGCGTGTCGGCGTTGGCAATGTTGCTGGCGATGGCGCGCTGGCGTTCACCGCGCAGCACCAGGGCGTTGCCGTGAAAATTCAGCTGGTTGGTCATCTTGTCAAGCATGTGTGCCTCGCACCGTCGGTTGCAAAGTCGCCAGCCCCGGGGGGCTTTTGGCGTTGCTCGATTATGGAAACCGCGCTTTTTTTCTAAAGCGCGAAGAAGTGGCAAATGGATGCGCAGTTCCGGGTTTTGCGCCCGCGTCACCTGCCTATAGTTCCAGGGGTGAAATGGCCTCTGCCTTCCGTAGCGCCCCGCGCGCGGGCAGCCTGGCCAGTCGATGCCCAAGGAGGCCCCATGACCACCCGCTCCTTTTTGACCCATGCCCACCATGGCGCCGTGCTGTGCGGCGCCACCCGGTCGCCGCTGTCGGCGCGTGCCCGCACTGCACTGCGCGCGCTGTGCCTGGTGGCCGCCGTGGCGGGGGCCGCGCTGGGTAGCGGTGGTGCTGCACACGCCCAGTCGGTGGCAGACCCCGCGGCAGACCTGGGCCCGCTCACCCAGCGCTGGCTGGACGATGCATTGGCGCGCAACCCTTCCTCTGCATTGCCGCTGCGCATGGAAGTAAGTGTTGGCTCACTGGATTCGCGCCTGCGGCTGGCACCCTGTGCGCGCGTCGAACCCTATTTGCCCGCAGGGGCCCGCCTGTGGGGCCGCACGCGCCTGGGGCTGCGCTGTGTGGAGGGCGCCACCGCATGGAATGTGTTTTTGCCCGTCACCATCAAAGCGTTTGGCCCGGCCTGGGTGCTGACCAATAATGTGGCGCCGGGCGCCGTGTTGACCGCCAGCGACGCCACCGAGGCCGAGGTGGACTGGGCGGCCGACGCCTCTCCCATCATGGCCAACCCCGACCTGTGGGTGGGCCAGACCGCTGCCCGCCAGCTGGTGGCGGGGCAGGTGGTGCGCCAGGCCATGGTGCGCGCCCCCCTGCTGTTCAAGCCCGGTGCGCAGGTGAAGGTGGTGGCCCAGGGGCCGGGCTATGCGGTCAGCTCTGCAGGCCAGGCACTCACTGCAGGTTCTGCTGGGCAGACTGTGCGTGTTCGCATGGAGAATGGGCGCATTGTCAGTGGGACTGTGAACGATTCTGGGACGGTGGACGTCACTCTGTGATGACGCCCTGGCAATAAATGGCTAAAGTCCGGGCCCAATGGGTCGAAAACATTGCTACTGATGCCCCACATCCAACGGGGTGGTGGAGAGAGCGATGAAGATAGGTCAAACACCGGAACTGCCGGGCGGGTTGCCGCCGACAGGGCTTGCCAAGCAAGCCAAGGCCCCCGCCAGCGCGGCTGAAGGGGCTGCCAAAGACGCACTGGCCGCGTCAACCGCCGGTGTGCCTGTCACGGTTTCGACTGCTGCCCGGGCGCTCAGCCCCTCCACACGCAGCACGGCAGATTTTGATGTCGGCAAGGTCAAGGCCGTGCGCGCTGCCATCGAGAAGGGTGAGTTTTCGGTCGACGCCGAGGCCATTGCCGACAAGCTGTTGTCCAACGCCCAGGAGATCCTGTCCCGCTCGCGGGGTTGATCGGCGTTTTGCTCCCGGGCGCAATCCATCGCACAATGCGCCATGTCTCTGGAAGAATCTCTCTTAGCTGTTGAACAGCGGATCGAACAAGTCTCCGCTGCACTCCTCGCGGCAGATCCCACCTCCCTGGAAAAGCACAGCACGGCCTTGCGCGATGCGGCGGCCGATTTCTCGCGTGCGCTCGAACAAGCCGCCGCGCGTGGCCTGCCCCTACCAGCGTCGCTGCAAAAGCGCGCGGATGCCATCCGCACCATGCTGACCCTGCACCGTGACAGCCTGGCCCGGCTGGCTGCGGGCACCGACCGCCAGGCCGCTGGCTTGTTGCCTCCGTCCAATGCAGCTTCTACCTACGGGGATGGCCTGGGCGCGCGCGGAACTGCGCCGGGCGTGGCACGCATTTACCGCTCTGCGGGCTGAGCACCAACGACTTTTCTGAGGGGGTTGCGGGCCGGGGCGCAAAAAGTGCTCCGCAGCCATCCATTCTGTTGGCGCCGCAGCGCCTTGTGTTGCCCGGTCCGTGGTCCGATGCGTGGGCTCAGTGCGCGCGCATCTTGGCCCGCAGGCGGGCGATGGACTGGCTGTGCAGCTGGCACACGCGCGACTCGGTGACGCCCAGCACGGCGGCAATTTCCTTGAGGTTCATGTCATGTTCGTAGTACATGCCCATGATGTGCTGCTCGCGCTCCGGCAGGGTTTTGATGGCGTTCACCAGTGACGTCTTGAGCCGCTGGTCGCGCAGCAATTCCACCGGGTCGGCCGCGCTGTCGGCAACATGGCGGTCCAGAAATCCGTCCTCGTCGTCGTTGCCATGCGTCATGTCTTCCAGGTACACCAGCTGGGTACCCCGCACCTTGCCCAGCAGGTTCTGGTAGTCCGCCAGACTCATGCCCATTTCGCCGGCTATTTCGGACTCCAGCGGGCTACGGCCCAGCTTTTGTTCCAGCCGGTGCACGGCATGCTCAATGTCTTTCTGGCTCTTGCGCGAGCTGCGGCTCATCCAGTCACCCTCGCGCAGCTCGTCGAGCATGGCGCCCCTGATGCGCTGGGTGGCAAAGGTTTCAAACTGCACGCCCTGCGCGACTTCATAGCGCGAGAGGGCATCGGCCAGGCCCATCATGCCGACCTGGATCAGGTCATCCAGCTCGACGTTGGGAGGTAGCTTGGCGATCATGTGGTGCGCAATCCTCCGCACCAGCGGAACATGCTGGCGGATCATGGCATCGCGATCAAGCTGGCCTTTGGCGGTGTACATAGAGAGGGTGTTATGCACTGGTAGGGCGGATAGGCAATCTTGTTCTCAAGCCGCAGGAGGTGGCCATCGGAGCGCTTCGGGTCAACGTGGGTACGTAGAGGTGCATCACAGGCGCTGGTCAGTGGCTCCGCACAAAATGCGCAGGCATGCCTGCCAGGTTGCCGGGGGGCAGCGCAGCCAGCGCTCCGTTCATGGTGCCCGCATTTTCCAGCAGTTGCAAGGCAAGGCGCTGCAGCTCCTGGGGGTTCTGTGTGGCAATGGTGGTGGTCCGTATGGGGCCGCCCAGATGGCGTTCGGCGCAGGCCTGCAGCGTCATCAACTGCGACTGGGCCTTGCGGCGTTCGGCAGCCGCGTTGCTGTGCAGCAAAGCGGCCACCATGCAGGGCAAGCCCGTGTGCAGTGCAATCTGTTTGAGGCTCTTGTAGCTGGTCATCACGCCCGCTGCGCCACTGCCCATGACCACCAGCGGCACCGTGGCCGTGTGGGTGAGTAGGGGCCCCAGGGTGGACGCCGGTGCGTGAATCACCATCAGGCCGTAGGTCCTGAAGTAGGGCAGCAGGCTGTCCATGGGCGATCGCGGTGTGCCGCTGGCCTTGCGGCTCAGGTGCTGCAGCCCCCTGGCCGCCGGGATCACGGCGAGCGAAGACGCAGTGGCCCCCAGGTTCAGGCTGGCACCGTCATTCCAGGTGGCATGCTGCAGCAGGTGCAGCAGCCCGGGGCTGTCGTCGGACTCTTGCGCCGTACCGTCGAGCACCACCACCGGGTAGCCCAGCCGCTGCAGGCTGGCGCAGATCTGCCACAGCGTTTCCAGGCCATTCGCCGTGTTGCCCTGGCTGGCGACCGCCAGCAGCCGCAGCTCCGCCTGCGGGGTGAGGCTGTGCAGGCTGGCCGCCTGGTGAAAACCCAGATCAAGCATCGACCAGCCCCCCCTCCGTCACGGTGTCGGGAGAGTGCGAGAAAAAGAAGTTCAGGTCGGTGGCCTTGGGGTCGAAGGCCGACTTGGTCGGCGACCGCATGGAGGCGCTGATGAGCTGGTGGGCGTTGGCACGCTCCCAGTCCTCGGGCACGCGCTGGCCGTTGGTCACGCCGCGCAGCACCATCTGGTGGCGGATCAGCGCGTCGATGGCCGGGCCCAGCTTCACGGCTTCGTCCACCTTGGACAGGATGGCCTGCTGCGAGCCGTCGGTCTTGAAGGCGGTGAGCACGTCGTCCAGCGTGTCGCCATGGCAGCCCGCATTGAGCACCAGCAGACGGTTTACGTTGGGCAGGTCCAGCACGTCCAACATGTCGCGCTTGCGCGGGTCACGGGGGGCCACGCCGGTGGTGTCGATCAACACCATCTTCTTGCCGCTGAGCAGGCCCAGCAGGTCTTGCAAGGCAGCGCGGTCGTGCGCCAGATGGGCCACGATGCCCAGCATGCGGCCGTAGGTGCGCAGCTGGTCGTGGGCGCCCACGCGGTAGGTGTCGAGCGTGATCAGGCCCACACTGCCCGGTCCGTGGATGCGTGCACACATCGCTGCCAGTTTGGCGGTGGTGGTGGTCTTGCCCACGCCCGTGGAGCCCACCATGGCAAAGATGCCGCCCTGTTCATACAGGGGGGGATCGGTCTGGTCGGTCTTGAGGTTGCGCTCCAGCACTTCCATCAGCCAGCGCACCGATTCGCCCGCCGACAGGTCCTCGGGCATGCGTTCGAGCACGGCACGGGCCAGCGACGGGGAGTATCCGGCACGGATCATCTTGAGCATCAGGTTGGACTGGATCGGGTTCTGGCGGGCCTGCCCCAGCCAGGCCAGCGTGTTGAAGCGGTCCTCGATCAGCTCCTTCATCGCATGCAGTTCATTCATCACGCTCTGGTTGTTCGACTGGATCAGATGAGCGCTGGGAGCCTCCTGCCGGCGGCGCGGTGGCTCGGGCGGGATGTCCATCGGGATGGTGCGCAGCGGGTTGTGGCGCGCCACGGAGGGGGCGGACATGCGCTCGCGTTCGGGTTCCTGGTCGCGGCTGCGTTCAGACAGTGTCTGGGGCTCCGACGGACCGTTCAGGGCCTCGTGGCGGCGGCGCAGCATGCGTTCGCGCACATAGTCCTGGAACGACAGCGTGCTCATGGCCAGCTGTTCGGTGTCTTCCTCGACCGGGTTGCGGCCCAGGCCCGACGCTGCCGCCGGCTGGCTGGCGCGCTGTGAGG
>DATLGV010000710.1:0-3196 GCA_035540275.1 Acidovorax sp.
GCACACCATTTTTGAACTGCTCAAGACCACCGGTGCGCGTGTGCACCGGTGGTCTTGAGCAGTTCAAAAATGGTGTGCAGCGCAATGGTCTCGGCCGCCACGGGCACGCCCGACAGGCCCAGGCGGGTGGCCAGCGCACCGCTGGCGGCCACGCCCTTGCCCAGGTGCATCTCTTGCGGGCGCAGCCACACGGTGTAGCCAAAGGTGGCGGCGTACTGCAGCGCGCGCTGCAGCACCTGGGTGCTGGCCAGCGGCACCTCGGCCTGGCCAAAGCCCACGCAGCCGGACTCGGTCAGCTCGGCCATCTCGGTCAGCACTTCGCCGGCCAAACCGCGTGTCAGTGCACCCAGCGGGAACAGGCGCGACTGGTGCAGCTTCTCGGCGCGGAACTTGAGCATCTCCACCAGGCCGGGCTCGTCGAGCACGGGGTCGGTGTCGGGCGGGCAGACCAGGCTGGTCACGCCACCGGCCACGGCGGCGGCCATTTCGGATTCGAGCATGCCCTCGTGCTCGTGGCCCGGCTCGCGCAGGCGCGCCGCCAGGTCCACCAGGCCGGGCAGCACGATGCAGCCCGTGGCATCCACCACACGCTTGGGCGCAAAGTCGGGCGGCACGCGGTTCACACCCACGATGCGGCCCGCCGCGATGGCAATGTCGCAGGTCTGGTCAAGGCCCGAGGCGGGGTCGATCACCCGGCCGTTCTGGATCAGGATTTTCATGATTTCAAGCCAAATTGGCTACCAGCGCTTACTGGATAAGCGCCAGCAGCTATAAAAACAGGAGTCGCCTTCAGGGTCACGCCTCGTTCCCAGCGACTATGGACATGACGGCCATGCGCACCGCGATGCCGAAGGTCACCTGCGGCAGGATCACGCTCTGCTTGCCATCGACCACGGCGGAGTCGATCTCCACGCCGCGGTTGATGGGGCCCGGGTGCATCACGATGGCATCGGGCTTGGCCAGCTGCAGCTTTTCCTCGGTGAGGCCAAAGCTCTTGAAGTATTCCTGGCTGGACGGCAGCAGCGCGCCGCTCATGCGCTCGTTCTGCAGGCGCAGCATGATGACCACGTCGGCATCCTTGATGCCTTCTTCGAGCGTGTGGCACACGCGCACGCCCATCTGCGCCATGTCCGACGGCACCAGGGTGCGTGGGCCCACCACGCGCACTTCGGCGCAGCCCAGCGTGGTCAGGCCGTGGATGTCGGAGCGCGCCACGCGCGAGTGCAGCACGTCGCCCACGATGGCCACCGTGAGGTTGCTGAAGTCCTTCTTGTAGTGGCGGATGGTGTACATGTCCAGCAGCCCCTGCGTGGGGTGGGCATGGCGGCCATCGCCGGCGTTGATCACGTGCACATGTGGCGCGACGTGCTGCGCGATCAGGTACGGCGCGCCCGATTCGCTGTGCCGCACCACGAACAAATCGGCCGCCATGGCCGAGAGGTTGGCGATGGTGTCGAGCAGCGACTCGCCCTTGCTGGCCGAGCTGCGCGCGATGTCCAGGTTGATCACGTCGGCCGACAGGCGCTTGGCCGCGATCTCAAAGGTGGTGCGGGTGCGCGTGCTGTTCTCGAAGAACAGGTTGAACACGCTCTTGCCGCGCAGCAAGGGCACCTTTTTCACCTCGCGGTCGTTCACCGATACGAAGTTGGCGGCGGTGTCGAGGATGTGCGTGACGATGTCGCGCGGCAGGCCCTCGATGGACAGCAGGTGGATCAGCTCGCCGTTCTTGTTGAGTTGGGGGTTGCGCTTGTGCAGCACGGTCGGACCTCTTTAATCTTTGTCCTGGACTTGGAATTGGAAGGTGCCGCTGTCGCCCCGCGCCAGGGCCAGCGACTGGGCGGCAGGCAGGGCCACGCGCGCGGCGGCAAAGTCGGCCTGCACGGGCAGCTCGCGCCCGCCACGGTCCACCAGCACGGCCAGGCGCACGCTGGCGGGGCGGCCGTAGTCGAACAGTTCATTGAGCACCGCTCGGATCGTTCTGCCCGTGTACAGCACGTCGTCCAGCACCAGCACGTCGGCGCCGTTCACGTCAAACGGCAGCGCGGTCTGTGCGCTGGCCGACAGGCCGCGCTGCGCGAAGTCGTCGCGGTGCATCACCGACGAGAGCACGCCGGCGGGCCCTTCCAGCCCCAGGTCTTTTTGCAGGCGCTCGGCCAGCCAGGCGCCGCCCGAGGCAATGCCCGCCAGGCGCGTGGTGGGGGTGAGCATGCTGCGCACGCCGCGCAGCAGCTCGCGGTACAGCGCCTCGGCGTCTAGCACCAGGCTACCGGACATTCCGGGAGATGGGGTGGTCATGGGAGATTCCTCAAAAACTGTTCCAGGATGATGCAGGCCGACGCCGCATCGGCATCCTTGGCGCCACCCGCGAAACCGGATCCGCCGCGCGACCGCTCGGCGTGGGCTTCGGTGGTGCTGTAGCGCTCATCCACCTCGAACACCTGCAGACCAAAACGTCCGCGCAACTGGCGCCCAAACTTGAGCGCGCGTGCGGTGTTTTCGTGGGCCGCGCCGTCGGGGTGGTAAGGCACGCCGATCACCAGCGCGTCGGGCTGCCATTCCTTGATGCGCTCGGCCACCTGGGCAAAACGGGCGTCGCCCTCGGCCTGGATGGTGCGCTGGGGCGTGGCGCTCTTGAGCATGCGGTTGCCCGAGGCCACGCCCGTGCGCTTGAGGCCAAAGTCAAAAGCAAGAAAGGTCTGGAAATGCGCAGGAACGGCTGGCGGCTGAATGGACTGAGCGGGCGCGCCAGTCATGCGTGCCCCGCCTCGGGCGACAGCATCCAGGCCTTGAGGCCCAGGAGCGACAGGGCCCGGTCGTAGCGCTCGGGCACGGGGGTATCGAAGATCACCGACAGATCGGCCGCCACGGTGAGCCAGGCGTTCTCGGCGAGTTCGGATTCGAGCTGCCCCTCGCCCCAGGACGAATACCCCAGCGTGATGAGCACGCGGCGGGGGCCTGCGCCTGTGGACAGGGCTTCGAGCACGTCCTTGGAGGTGGTCATCTCCAGGCCCCCGGGGATGGTCATGGTGGAGGCATAGGCCGACTCGTCGGTGTCCCCCTTGTCCATGAGCATGGGTTCGTGCAATACAAACCCGCGCTCGGTTTGCACCGGGCCGCCCTGGAAAACGGGCTCTGTAGTGAGGTCCTCGCGGCGCAGGGACAGGTCCACCTTGTCGAACAGGCCCTTGAGGGTGAT
>DATLGV010000711.1:0-1892 GCA_035540275.1 Acidovorax sp.
CTGCACAGCCGTCGCGACGACCTGCGCCCCCTGGTGGGCATGCTGCACGCCATGGCGGCGCAGCACGCGGATTTCACCGTGTCGAGTGGCGCGGTCTGACGGCCTGATGCATGCGCAGGGCGGCCCTAGAATCGCGCCGACTGCACGCCGCAGCCCTTGGCACCTGCAACCTGTTCAAACGCAACCCCCATGCCCCTGCCTCCTTCACCCCCCGTCGTTCTGGTGCTGGCCTCCGGCCGGGGAGCGCGTTTTGCCGCATCCGGCGGTGCGGTGTACAAGCTGCGTGCGCCCCTGGGAGCAAAAACCGTGTTGGAGCACACCCTGGATGCCGTGCGCGCCAGCGGCCTGCCCTGGCACCTGGAAGACGCAGGCCATCCAGGCATGGGGGATTCGATCGCAGCGGCCGTGCGCGCCACGGCCCAGGCGCCCGGCTGGCTGGTTTTGCCGGGGGATTTGCCCCTGATCCGCCCGGGCACCTTGCGCACCATGGCCACGGCGCTGGCAGACCCGGACTGTGCCGTGGCCATGCCGGTGTACCAGGGCGAGCGCGGTCACCCCGTGGGATTTGCGGCCGCCTGCTTGCCCAGCCTGCTGGCGCTGACCGGCGAGCAGGGCGCCGCCAGCGTGGTGCGCGAACAGGCGCAGCAGGGCAGGGTACGGCAGGTGGAGGTGGATGACGAGGGCACGGTGACCGACATAGACACCGTGCAAGACCTGGAGCGCGCCGCGCAGTTGCTGGCGGCGCGCGGGTAGCGGCGGCGAAGGCCGCTTTCGCTTTATTTGGAAGCAATCACCGCGCAGGCCAGGCGCGGGCCCGCGTTGCCGGTGGGCTGGGTCTGGTAATCGTCGGGATCACGGTGAACGATCAGGCCCTTGCCGACGATGTCGGTGGTGGGGCCGCCCACACTGATGGATTTCGACACAAAGCTGAACGCGGCCACGCCGTACTTGTCGGCCTTGAGGCTGGGCAGGTCGCCGGTGTGGTGCTCGCCCGCGCCGTGGGCTCCGTGGGGTTTGGCCGTGGGGTTGAAATGTCCGCCCGTGCTCATCCCGTCGCCGCTGCTGCAGTCGCCCTTTTCGTGGACGTGAAAGCCGTGTTCCGCACCCGGCTTGAGTCCACGAATTTCACCCGACACCTGAACACCCTCATCGGTCTGCACAAACGTGACCGTGCCGTTGGCGGTATTGCCCCGGGTGGGCTCCAGCTTGGCCATGGCGCGGTTACCGGACAGATGGGAGGCGCAGCCCACCAGCGCCACAGCAGCCAGGGAAGACAGGGCAAAAGCAAAACGAATCTTCATGACTCAAACTCCTCGGTGCGAATGAATGAACGCGGGATCGAACCCGATACAAAGGCGCAGTCTCGCAAGCCACCGCGTGCGAGTCCAGAAAAATGTGCACTATGACTCTTTTTGGGCCAGTGCGATCAACCGGGCCAGCGCCCGGTCATGGATGCCGTGCCTGCGCAACTCGTCATAAGTGGCCTGGGCGTAGTCGCGCGTGGTGCCGTAGCGGCCGCAGGCTTCGTCAAAGATGCGCCGGTACTCATGGTCGGGCAGCTCGCCTGTGTGGTTGGGGCTTTTGCGTGACAGGGTAAAGGCCAGCGCACTCACCGGGCCGTGGGGAGTGTGGCAGGTCAGCCAGCGGGGGTCGTACACGCCGGTGGGCATTTCGCGCTGCCACAGGTTGATCATGACCTGCCGGGCGTGCGCCTTGTCCACCCGGAACACCATGCCCCGGCAGCTGCCGCCCGAGAGCATGCCAAACACCAGACCCGGGCACTCGGGCGTGCCCCGGTTGACGCGGCTCCACATCTTCAGGGCCCGGTGCCAACCGTGGACCTTGGCCGCGCGGCGCTCGGCATAGTCAAAATCCGGTCGCCAGATGAGCGA
>DATLGV010000712.1:0-5295 GCA_035540275.1 Acidovorax sp.
GTACTGGCCCTTGCAATACGGCCGATCCCGCTGGCTGGATTCAGGCGCCAGGCGTTGGGTGCCACCGACGCCGTTCACGGCGTGTGCCCGGGCCACATCCAAAGGGCCCGCTGTGGCGTATATACCTACAGCAAAGCCCCGCAGGCCCTGCCAACCCGACCAATCCCAGAGAATGGGCGCATGAGCACCCTCCACCCAGACCGCGAACTGATGGATCTCCTAGACCGCATTGCCGCGCAGGACGACTCCGCGCTGAAGAGACTGTACGAGTGCACCTCGTCGCAGCTTTTTGGCCTGGCCCTGCGCATCGTCCGCAACCGCGACGCGGCGGAGGATGTGCTGCAGGAGGCGTTTTTGACCATCTGGCGCGGCGCGGACAGCTACCGCGCCGCGCTGAGCCCTCCCATGGCCTGGATGGGGCTCATCGTGCGCAGCCGGGCGCTGGATGCCCTGCGCAAGCGCACCACCGACCGGGCCGACCTCATGAACGAGCTGGATGACGCCATGGCGCAGACGCTGGAGGGCGACGCGCCCAACCCGATGGACGCCGCCGATGCCAGCGAGCAGGCGTTTGCGCTGCACCACTGCCTGGGCAAGCTCGACCACAAGCAGCGCGAGGTGGTGAGCCTGGCCTACCTGCGCGACCAGAGCCACGGCGAGCTGGCCGAGCAACTCCAGCTGCCGCTGGGCACCGTCAAGACCTGGATCCGCCGGGGGCTGGAGCAACTGCGTGCCTGCATGGCGCGCTATGCCTGAGGTCGTCGCCATGAACATCACCCAACACCCCGATCTGCTGGACCGCCTGGCCGCCAGCTACGCCCTGGGCACGCTGCGTGGCGGCGCCCGCCGCCGTTTTGAAAGCCTGGCGCGCGAACACGCCACCGTGCGCGCCGCCGCCCTGGTGTGGCAGACCCGCTGGTCGGGCCTGACCGAGTTGCAGCCCGCCATTGACCCTGCACCGGCCGTGTGGACCCGCATCGACAACCTGGTGCAGGCCGACCGGACGGCGGCGGCCATGAAGGCGGCCCGTGGCGCCGCCCTTGCAGCGGCTGCTCCAGGCGGCTGGTGGCGCAATCTGCTGGTGTGGCGCGGTGCCGCCGCTGCCGGTGCCATCGCCACACTGGCGGCGGTGGTGGTGGGGGTGCAGGTCAATGGCGGCCTGCGTGCCACCACCGGTGCGCAGATTGCCGCGCTGCAGCAACAACTGCAGGCCACGCCACAGATCCAGTACGTGGCCGTGCTGGCGGACGACAAGGCAGCCGCCTCCATGCTGGTCACCTTTGACCCCAAGAACAACCAGCTGGTGCTGCAACGCGTGGGCGGCTTTCAGGAGGGGGCGGACAAGTCGCTGCAGCTGTGGGCACTGCCGCCAGCGGGCGGGCCGCGCTCGCTGGGCGTGCTGGGCCAGGACAAGTTGCTCAAGCTGGCCGCTGGCGAGGCCGATGTGCGCCAGGTGCCCGCCTTGGCCATCAGCCTGGAGCCCAAGGGCGGCGTGCCCAGCGAGACGGGGCCTACCGGGCCGGTGCTGTTCAAGGGTGAGCTGATCCAGCGGATGTTGTAGGCCCCCGTCCAGCGGTTTGCTGCAGCCGCGCAACATTTTTGGAAAATTCGTGAATCCGCTGGCCACCCGGGGGCGTATACAGATGGCAACATCTTTTGACATCCCGTTCCCTGGAGACCACGATGACCCACAGGCCCCCCTTTCCCCTCTTGGCTGCCGCCACGCTGACCCTGGTCAGCGGCCTGGCCCAGGCCGATACCGGCAAGCTGCTGCTCACGGGCGGCGTCAGCACCATCGCCGGGTCGGCTGGCGGCGGGCTGACCCCCTGGGCGGTGATTGGCAGCAACGCCACCGAGGGGGAGGTGGGCGTCAGCGCCTATGCCACCCGCGCGGCCACACAGGACTACAGCCTGAACGGCTATGGCGTGGCCCTGGGCCTGCACGACCGGGTGGAGCTGTCGCTGGCGCGGCAGGACTTTGATGCCTCGCCCGCCATCGCGCTCAACGGCATTGCGCCGTTTGGCGTCACGCCGGGCCAGCACATCAAGATGGACGTGCTGGGCATCAAGCTCAAGGTGGCGGGCGACGCCGTGCTCAACAGCGACAGCTGGATGCCCCAGATTGCGGTGGGGCTGGAGCACAAGCAGGTGCACCCGGGGTCCATCGGATCGGTGCTGGACTTTCTGGGCACCAAAACCGGCGGCACCGATGTGTATGTGAGCGCCACCAAGCTGCTGCTGGCGCAGAGCGTGCTGGTCAACGGCACGCTGCGCTACACCAACGCCAACCAGAACGGCCTGCTGGGCTTTGGCTCGGCCGCGCCCGGCAAGAACAGCCGCAGCCTGCAGCCCGAGTTCTCGGTGGCGTACCTGATCAACAAGAACCTGGCGGTAGGGGCCGAATACCGCTTCAAGCCCAACAACCTGCAGGCCCTGGGCGCGGCGGCAGGCCTGGGCGCCGCGCTGCGCGAAGACGACTGGAAGGACATCTTTGTGGCCTGGGCGCCCAGCAAGAACGTGTCGCTCACGCTCGCCTATGTGGACCTGGGCCGCATCGTCCCCGGCATTACCAACCACCGCCGCCAGACGGGCTACTACCTGTCGGCCCAGGTCGCTTTCTGAGGACATTGTCATGACGCACTCCAAAACCCTCATCGCCCTGGCCGTCTCCCTCGGCGGTTGGCTGGCTGCCCCGGCCTTTGCGCAGACCGCTGCGGCTCCGGTAGCGACCAGCGTAGCCCCTGCAGCCCCTGCCGGCCTGTACCAGGCGCTGGGCGAAAAGCCCGGCATCACCCGCCTGGTGGACGATTTTGTGAACCGCGTGGTCAAGGACCCGCGCATCGGCGGCCACTTCAAGGACACCAAACCGGCCGCGCTCAAGGAGAGCCTGACCGATCAGTTCTGCCAATTGAGCGGCGGCCCCTGCAAATACGAGGGCGCTGACATGAAATCGGCCCATGCCGACATGGACATCAACAAGGGCCACTTCAACGCCCTGGTGGAGGTGCTGCAAAGCGCCATGGACGCCCAGGGCATACCGTTCGCCCAGCAAAACCGCCTGCTGGCCTTGTTGGCGCCCATGCACCGTGATGTGATCACCCAACGTTAAGACGATGAAAAACGCTATTTTTTTCATAGCAGCTGGCGCAATATCCACAATCACTTGGGCCGGAAATGTCCAGATCCAGGTGCTGGACCGTGAAAGCAAGCCCGTCCCCGACGCCGTGGTGGTGGTGTACCCTGGCGCCACCACCGGCGCGGCCCCCAGCCTGCTGCAGCCCAGCCCCACCATCGAACAGGAGCGCATGCGTTTTGTGCCCGCCGTCACCGTGGTGATGCCCGGCACCACCGTGCGGTTCACCAACCAGGACCGCTGGGACCACCACGTGCGCGGCAACCCCACGGGGGCCTCCGCTACGGCGGCACCGGCTGCGGCCAGTTCCAACTTTGAGCTGCGCCTGGCGGGCAAGGCCGATGGCAAGCCCGCCAACTTTGCCGACGTGAAGCTGGACGCGCCCGGCGTGGTGCTGCTGGGCTGCCACCTGCACGGCTCCATGCGCGGCCATGTGTTTGTGACCGATTCGGCCTGGACCCTCAAGACCGACAGCGACGGCATCGCCCGTTTTGCCAGCGTGCCCGATGGCGCTGCGCAGGTGCGCGTGTGGCATGCCGAGCAACTGGTGGACCTGCCGCGCAAGGCGCTGAATGTGGTGCCCGGCCCGGTGCTGGATACCGTGCAGCTCAGTGTGGTGCCCCGGGCGCGGCGTGCGCCACCGGCCGCGCCTGCAGGCCCCGGCAACAGCCCGGGCGGGCCCATGGGGTCGTACAGCCTGGCGCCTGTTGCGCCTCACCCCGACCATCAGCACCCTGGCAGCTGACCCGCCACCATGGTGGCGGGTCCACCGGGGGCGGGTCAGCAGGGCAGTCACTTTGAACGGGCGGAGTGCTTCGCCCTTTCTTTGCCTGGGTCCCCGTGGGCGCCCCACAGCTGGGCCACCCGCAGGCGCCGAGGTCAGCCGGGCAGCTTGAGTCCGCCTGGCCCCGAGGGTACGGTGTTGGCGCTGCTCTTCTGGCCGCCGGCCGTGGTGCTGCCCACCTCCTGCTTCACGCTGCCAGGGGGCGCGTTCAGGTACAGGTACAGCGCCTGCGCATCCACATCGCTCAACTGACCCAGCGACTCGAAGGGCATGACCTGGATGGGCGTGCCGTCCGGGCGTTTGCCGGTGCGCAGCATGGACACAAAACTGGCGGCGTTGGGATAGCGGGCGAGCGCTGTGCCGGTGCTCTGCGTGCCGGGGCGAATGTCCGCGGCCGCAGGCCAGTCGGGTGGCGCACCCGGAATCTTGCCGCCCGACAGATCGGCACCATGGCAGCCGATGCACATGTTGGCCACGTACTGGCCGTTGGCCAGCGTCACCCCGGCAGCGGTGGGGCGCGAGGGGGCCAACTGGTGGTCGATGCGCGAGGCTGCGTCAGGAATCGCACCCAGACCGTACAGCACCCAGGCAGGGTGCGGCAGATCGACCACGGCCTGTGCGCCTTCCTTGGGCGGGAACTGGCGCACGTACGACACCAGGGCGTTCAGGTCTTCGTTGGTGAAGCGGTTGTAGTCCTCGCTGGGCATGACCAGCACCGGGCGGCCATTGGGCTTGACGCCATGGCGGATCACGCTGTTCCAGTCCTCGGGCTGGTAGCGCGCCACGACGCCCGCGGGCGTGATGTTGGGCCCCACGATGCGCGTGCCCTTGCCATCGTTGACGAACTCGCGGCCCGTGCCTTGCGCGCCGTGGCAGTCGGCGCAGCCGCGCGATGCATACAGATAGCGGCCGCGCTCGATGGTCTGCGCATCGGTGGTGTAGGCCACCGGGCGGGGCTTGATGTCGATGGTGCGGTTGCGCTTTTGCTCGGCCAGGTACAGGCCGCTGGCCGCCGTGGCGACAACGATCACGCCCAGCAGCAGCGCGCTGCCTGCGGTCCATTTGATCCAGCGTTTCATGGTGGTATCCCTCTTCTTCGAATGTGGGCGGACTGGCTGAAAGGATCAGCGTGTCCAGGCGCCGGATTCTGAAGTTGAAAAAAGGGTTTGTGACACCCCACCACCGCAGGGGAGGGCGGGGCCGGTGACATTTGTCACGAACGGGCCGCCGGTGTGGGCCAAGCCTCTGGCACGAGGTTCATTCAACGGCCGTCCCCCGCCCCGCGCACTCCGCCACCACCCAGTCCCTGAAAGCCCGCACCAGCGGCGTCTGCGCCCGCGCCTCGGGGTACACCAGGTAGTAAGCATCGGTGCTGGTC
>DATLGV010000713.1:0-1985 GCA_035540275.1 Acidovorax sp.
CCCAAGGACACACCTCCATGAAAGCATGTATTTACGGCGCGGGCGCCATCGGCGGCTGGCTGGGCGTGGCCCTGGCGCAGGCGGGCCACACCGTCAGCATGGTGGCACGCGGTGACACGCTGCGCGCCCTGCAGGCCGAGGGGCTGCGCATGCGGCGTGCCGATGGCACGCTGGCACAGGTGGCCGTCACGGCCCACAACGACCCGGCAGCCCTGGGCGTTCAAGACCTGGTGGTGGTCGCCGTCAAGGCCCCCGGCCTGCCTGACGTGGCGCGCGCCATGGCGCCGCTGATCGGGCCCGACACCATCGTGCTCACCGCCATGAACGGCGTGCCGTGGTGGTTCCTCGACGGCTTTGGCGGCGCTGCGCAGGGGCGTGCCCTTGAATCCGTGGACGCGGGCGGCGTGATCGCCAGCGCTATCCCGACGAGCCATGTGGTGGGCAGCGTGGTGCACACCAGCTGCTCGCTGGAGGCGCCGGGCTTCGTCAAACAGCACTTCGGCAATCGCCTCATCGTGGGCGAGCCCGATGGCAGCCGCAGCGAGCGCTTGCAAGCACTGGCGGACACGCTGCAGCGCGGCGGCATCGATGTGGAGGTGAGCACCACCATCCAGAAAGACATCTGGTTCAAGCTGTGGGGCAACCTCACGGTTAACCCCATCAGTGCCCTCACCGGCGCCACCACCGACCGCATCCTGGACGACGACCTGGTGCGCGGCTTTGTGGGCGCGGTGATGCTGGAAGCCAAGGCCATTGGCGAAAAGCTGGGTTTGCCGATTGACCAGCAGCCCGAAGACCGCCACGCCGTCACGCGCAAGCTGGGCGCGTTCAAGACCTCGATGCTGCAGGACGTGGAAGCGAACAAGCCCCTGGAGATCGACGCCCTGGTGGGCGCCGTGCGCGAGCTGGGGCAGATCACCCACACGCCCACGCCGCACACCGACGCCCTGCTGGGCCTGGTGCGGCTGATGGCGCGCACCCGCGGCCTGTACTGAGGATTTCAAGCCCCATCGGCCGCTGGCGACTTTTGAATATGCGTCAGCAGCTATTTAATTCATAGCAAACCATGAACCCATTGACGCTGTACTACACCCCCGGCACCTGCGCGCAGGCCGTTCGCATCGCTCTGGAAGAAGCCAATGCCCCTCACACGCTGGTCCGCGTGGACTTTGCTGCAGGCCAGCAGCGCACGCCCGAGTACCTGGCGGTGAACCCCAAGGGCCGCGTGCCCGCCTTGGTCACGCCGCACGGCATCCTGACCGAAACGCCCGCGCTGCTGGCCTATGTGGCGCAGAGCTTTCCCGAAGCGCGCCTGGCCCCCGCTGACGCGCACGGCTTTGCACGCCTGCAGGAATTCCACAGTTACCTCGCCTCCACGGTGCATGTGGCCCACGCCCACCGCCCCCGCGCCAGCCGCTGGGCCGACGAGCCCGAGGCCCAGGCGGCCATGCAGCGCAAGGTGCCGCAGAACATGACGGACTGCTTCCACCTCATCGAGAGCCACTACCTGCCGCAGGCGGACCAGGGCCCCTGGGTGATGGGCGAGCAGTACACGGTGGCCGACGGCTACCTGTTCACCATCGGCACCTGGCTGCACAGCGATGGCGTGGATATAACCCAGTTTCCGAAGGTGTTTGCGCACACGCAGCGCATGCTGCAGCGCCCGGCGGTGCAGCGCGCACTGGCCTGAGTTTTTACTGGGTTACTACATCAACGCCGTCTGGATGCGCGGCGTTTGAAACTGGCGGGGCCGAGGCGAGGGCCGCCGCGCAAGGGCCGCCCTGCTGCGTAGGCAGTGCTGCGCATGCGTGCGCTGGCGGCGTCCCCCTTCCCGAATTGCGCAGCAATTCGAGAGAAGGGGGAAGGCGCGAAGCGACTCAGGGGGTTGTCACTCTCAAATACCGCCAGTCAATGCGGTTGTCCGCGCGGTGGATGATCTCCACCTTCTTCGTGCCCGCCCACGGAATCACCTGGTTGTACAGGGG
>DATLGV010000714.1:0-1595 GCA_035540275.1 Acidovorax sp.
CATTACCCCTGCATGAAAATCATCGACGAAATGTTGAACCTGGACCTGCTCACCCACGAGCAGCACCTGCAAATCAGCGCCTGGATCGCGCGCTCCACTTCGCCGGAAGAGATATTGCAAATGCCTGCGCCGCTCTGGCAGGCCGTGGAACGCGCCAGCCAGACCATGGGCATCAACGAAGACCTGTTGCGCCCGCCGTCGCTGGATGCAGGGGGTGTGGTGCTGGGCTAGTGTGCTGTCCCGCAAATAACTGCACATGAAATCGCGTCCTCACCCCCAGGGCTGCGTTGCAAATCCTCGCGATAGCTACGGCTATCACTGCGGTTTGCGCCTGGCCCTGGGCGCGATGCCATCGATTTCATTTCGTGCAGCTATTTACGGGACAGCACACTAGTTGCAAGCGAATGCCGGCAGGGGCGTCTCTCACCGCAGAGGACCCGGTGTTTGAAAACCTTCCACCATGAAAAAAGCGCTCCGTAGAGCGCTTTTTGGGGGCAGAGCCAGGGCTACCGTCAAGCCACCGAGTAGCCAGAGCCGCGCTGGGTGCCACCCTTCAGGGCCCGCACCAGCAGTGCCAGCAGCACCAGGCCAAACCCCACAAAGCAGATGAACGACCAGTTGGCAATCGAGCCCCCCAGGAAGGTCCAGTCAATCGCCGTGCAATCACCCGAGCCGCGGAAGATCATCGGGATGGAACGGCTGATGGGGTAGTTTTCGATCATGCCGTAGAAGTCGCGGCCGCAGGTCGCAATCTCCGGTGGGTACCACTGCAGCCAGCTCTGGCGGGCCGCCACAAACGCGCCAAACCCGGCGGTGGCCAGGGCCAGCACCCCAAAAGTCATCCACCAGCCCCGATTGCCTCGCGCGCTCGCCAGGGCCGTGAATACCGCCACGCCAATGAGCGCGTACCGCTGCACGATGCACATGGGGCAAGGCTCCAGGCCCACCACATGCTGCAGGTACATGCCAAACGCCAGCATCGCCACACAGGCCACGCTGATCAACGCCAGCACACGGCGCGGGGCCTGATCGATCCAGTTCAACAGCATCTTTGTTATCCCTCTAAGCCGCGCAGTGCCTGGCGCGGCATCCCCAGGGAAGCTGCTCAGATACCCGCGGCGTGATCCAAGAACACTCGGGCGCGGCGTGGTGTGACCACCAGCGTTTCGCCCTCTTTGAAACCCATTTCCTTGAACTGCTGCGCAGGGATCTGCGCTTCGATCAGGGACTCCGGGGACGCATTGTCCGCTGGTTTGTGGTCATCGGTCGGAATAAGTTCCAGCCGCGCGATCGGCCCCACCACGATGGCGCGGCTCAACTGGGCCACGATGCCGCGGGGACGGCCTTCGGCGTCCAGGCCCGCACCGGGGGAGTAGCGCTCCACGTCCAGGTCGTGCGGACGCACATAGGCAAAGGCCTTGGCGTTTTGCGCCGCCTGGTGCTCGGGCGAGTCGATCTGCATGCCTTCCAGGTGCACGAGGCCTTCATGGACACGGCCGTGGAACAGGTTCACGTCGCCCAAAAAGCCGTACACGAAGGGGCTGGCGGGCTGGTCCCACACCTGCTGGGGCGAGCCGCTTTGCTCGATGCGGCCC
>DATLGV010000715.1:0-12254 GCA_035540275.1 Acidovorax sp.
ACTTTGCACCCTCGAACGGTTTGCTGATGCGGCAGGGCTCGCGCGAGGTGAATTTTTCGCAGCCGCCGTTCTGCAGGCGCAGCAGCTCACGCCAGCCCCGGTCGAATTCATGGTTGCCGACCGCATTGAAGTCGATCTGCATGCGGTTGACCGCTTCGATCGTGGGCTCGTCCAGGAACAGCGACGACACCAGCGGCGAGGCGCCCACCATGTCACCCGCCGACACCACCGCATGGTGGCGGGACTGCGCCTTGAGGGCGGCCATGGCGCTGGCAAAGTAGGCCATGCCCCCGGCAGGCGCCAGCACCGGGCCTGTGGGCCCTTGCACCCGGTGCGCCATGTGGGGCGGCTCCAGGTTGCCATGCAGGTCGTTGAAGCCGATGAGGGTGATGTCGATGTGGGCCGGCGCGCTGCCCGCCGCAGGGGCGGTGGGCGAGATGGGTGTCATGCCGCCACAGCCAGCCAGCCACAGCGGCACGGCCAGGGAGGCCAGCGCCCGGCGACGGAGGGCCCGGAACAAGCGGTTGCTCATACAGAGGGACCGCCTCTGGGACGGTGGGAGATGGAGTTACAGAAACGAGGCCTGGATGGGCGGCACGGGCGGTACCACGTCGCCGCACTGGGCGCGGTGGCGCAGCGCGTGCTCCATCACCACCAGCGCCAGCAGCGCCTCGGCAATGGGTGCGGCACGGATGCCCACACAGGGATCGTGGCGGCCCTTGGTGATCACCTCGGTGCTCTTGCCGTGGATGTCGATGGACTCGCGCGGGCTGATGATGGAGCTGGTGGGTTTGATGGCAATGCTCACCTCCAGGTCCTGCCCGGTGCTGATGCCGCCCAGCACGCCCCCGGCGTTGTTGGTGCGGAAGCCCTGCGGCGTCATCGAGTCGCCGTGCATGGTGCCCCGGTGAGCCACGCTGGCAAAGCCTGCACCAATCTCCACACCCTTCACGGCATTCAAACCCATCATGGCGTGGGCAATGTCGGCGTCGAGCTTGTCATACAGCGGCTCGCCCAGGCCCACCGGCACGCCCGTGGCCTGCACCCGGATGCGGGCGCCGCACGAATCCCCCGCCTTGCGCAGCGCGTCCATGTAGTCCTCGTACTGCTGCACGTCGGCCACGGGGGCAAAGAAAGGGTTGCTCTGCACATGGTCCCAGCTCTCGAACGGAATGGGCAGCTCGCCCAGCTGTGTCATGCACGCGCGGAACTGTACGCCATATTGCCGGGCCAGCCACTTCTTGGCCACAGCACCTGCGGCCACCGTGGGCGCCGTCAGGCGGGCCGACGAGCGGCCGCCGCCGCGCGGGTCGCGGATGCCGTACTTGTGCCAATAGGTGTAGTCGGCATGGCCGGGGCGGAAGCTCTCGGCGATGTTGCTGTAGTCCTTGCTGCGCTGGTCGGTGTTGCGGATCAGCAGGGCAATGGGGGTGCCGGTGGTCTTGCCCTCGTACACGCCGGATAGGATCTCCACCGCATCGGGCTCGTTGCGCTGGGTGACGTGGCGGCTGGTGCCAGGGCGGCGCCGGTCCAGGTCGGTCTGGATGTCGGCCTCGGTGAGCGGCATGCCGGGCGGGCAGCCGTCAATCACGCAGCCAATGGCCGGGCCGTGGGATTCACCGAAGTTGGTGACTGCGAATAGGGTACCGATGGTGTTGCCGCTCATGGGGCGGGATTATCCCAGAGCCGTGGCACCGCATCCGTGGGTCGCCGCGAGCGTGCTGCCGTGCAAGAAGGCCACACACCCGGCGGCACCCAAGGCACGGGCTGGACACATCGTGCTTGGCAGGGTCTTGCGTGCTTGCTAGCATCTGCCATCGATTTCTGGGACATTCATGCCCGCCTTAGCGCCGCCTTCTCCGGGTTCGATATCTCCGACCCGCACCTCTGCGCCCACCCCTGTGGCAGACGCACCGTTGCGCCGGGCGCTGGACGCCAGTGACAACGCCATCGTGCTGACCAACAGTGCCAAACGCGTGGTGTATGTCAACCATGGCTTTTCGCGGTTGTTCGGTTACCCGCTGGCCGAAGTGCTGGGCAAGCTCCTGAGCGAGGTGCTGCTGGGGCCGCACTCGAACCCCGACCTGCTGGAAAGCATCCGCACCAACCTGTCGGCACATGGCCAGTTCCATGCGGACACGCTGCTGTACAGCAAAAACGGACAGCCCCGCTGGGTGTCGCTGGTGATCAATGCGTCCGACGAGGGCACAGGGGGCCCGGGTGGCACCATCTCGATCCTGACGGACATCACGCTCACCAAGATGCACGAGGTACTGCAGACCCGGGTGCTCGAGGGCATGGTCAATGAGCTGCCCCTGCCGGACCTGATGGCGCTGGTGTGCCGGGAGGTCGAACGCATTGCCCCCGAGGTCATCGCCACCATCCTGGCGGTGGATGCCCAGGGTCGGCTGCACCCCCTGGCTGCGCCCAGCCTGCCCGCATTCATCAGCCAGGCACTGGACGGCCTGCCCATCGGCCCCACGGCAGGCTCATGCGGCACAGCCGCTTTTCGCAATGCACCGGTCGTCGTCACCGACATGGCGTCGGACCCGCTGTGGGCCGAATATCAGCACCTGATTGCCGGTACGGATCTGCGGGCTTGCTGGTCCAGCCCCATCCGCGACCACCGGGGCCAGCCGATTGGCACCTTTGCCTTTTATTTTCGCGAGCCACGCGCGCCCGACGCGCTGCACCAGCGGCTGGTAGAGGTGTGCCTGCACCTGTGCGCCCTGGCCATCGAGCGGGACAGCACGCACCAACGCATCCACCAGCTCGCGTTTTTTGACGTACTGACCGGCTTGCCCAACCGCACCCTCTTTCGCAACAGTGCCGAACGCGCGTTGGCCACCCTGCAGCAGGGCGGCCACACCGGCGCCCTGCTGTTCGTGGACCTGGACCGGTTCAAGCAGGTCAACGACACCCAGGGGCAGGCCGCAGGTGACTTGCTGCTGAGCGCGGTGGCCCAGCGCCTGACGCAGAGCCTGCGCGCGCGCGACCTGATTGCCCGCCTGTCGGGCGACGAATTTGTGCTGCTGCTGCCTGAATGTTCCACCGAACAGGCGGTCCAAAGCGCACACCGCGTGCTGCACGATATTGCCCAGCCGCTGGACATCCTGGGGCAGACCCATGTGCCCCACGCCAGCCTCGGCATTGCGATATTCCCGAACGATGGTGACGCCATCGACACCCTGCTGCGCCATGCCGACCAGGCCATGCACCAGGCCAAGAGCGACCACCGGCACAGTCTGCAGCTGTTCAGCCCCGAGATGAACCGCCGCGCCCAAGAGCGTGCTGCACAGGAGCGCGCTCTGCAGCAGGCGCTGACCGAGCGCCGCCTCACGCTGCACTACCAGCCCCAGGTGCTCAGCAGCTCCCCCGGCACCTTGCACGGCGTGGAGGCTCTGGCGCGCTGGAACCACCCGCAGTGGGGCATGGTGCCGCCGTCGCAATTCATCTCCGTGGCGGAAGACGCCGGACTCATCCACGAGTTGACCTTGTGGCTGCTGGACGAAGCCTGCCGGCAGCTGGCGGCCTGGCGCGCTGCAGGCCACGACGTACCCTGCGTGGCCGTCAACCTCTCGGGCCGCAGCTTCCACCGGCCGGAGTTTGCGCAAGAGATCGGCGATGCGCTGCGGCGCCATGGCCTGCGCGCCAGCGATGTGCTGCTGGAGATCACCGAGAGCGTGATGATGGATGCGCGCCCCATCACGCTGCAGAACATCGAGGCACTGCACCACCAGGGCTTCAAGCTGTCGCTGGATGACTTTGGCACCGGGTATTCGAGCCTGAGCTATCTGCACCGCTTGCCCATCAGCGAACTCAAGCTCGACATCGCCTTTGTGCAGGACCTCACCACCAGCGCCACGGCGCGCGCCCTCACGGTATCGGTGCTGAGCATTGCGCACAGCCTGGGCATGGTGGTGGTGGCCGAGGGGGTGGAGACCACGGGCCAGCAGGAGTGGCTGCAGGCCCATGGCTGCCCCGTGATGCAGGGCTACCTGTTCGGCAAACCGGTGCCGCCCGATGAGATCGAGGCCTGGCTGTGTGCCCAGGCGTCACGGCCCTGTCGCTGACCCGGTGCGGGGCACGCCCGTGTTGTCACGCCAGGGGCGCGCGTCTGGCGCCCTGCTCGCAGGTTCAGGTGCGCGGTTCTTCTTCCGGCCAGTCGCGGATGTAGGCCTTGAGCATCTTGTTCTCGAAATTCTGGCTGTCCACCACGGCCTTGGCCACATCGTAGAAACTGATCACGCCCATCAGCATGCGGCGGTCCATCACCGGCATGTAGCGCGCATGGCGGTCCAGCATCATGCGGCGCACCTCGTCCATGTCGGTTTCGAGCGTGCAGGTCAGGGGCGCATCGTCCATGGCCGTGCGCACCAGCATCGTGCCCACGCTGCCGCCGTTCTTGACCAAGGCCTGGATCACTTCGCGGAAGGTGAGCATGCCCACCAAGTCGCCGTGCTCCATCACCACCAGCGAGCCGATGTCGCGCTCGGCCATCAGGCTTACGGCACCCGCCAGCGGCTCGTCCGGCGATGCGGTGTAGAGGGTGTTGCCTTTGACGCGAAGGATGTCGCTGACTTTCATGGTGCGGAGTCTCCGGGAGAGCGGGAAGAGAGTGCGGGTGGACCAGGGACACAGCGGGGGCTACAGCGCTGTCGGTCTTTTGCTGGCAAATATAGCCCACAATGCCCGCCTGCATTGACAACATGGGAGACACACAGATGCCCGGTTACTCCGACCCCGGCTTTGACACGCTGGCGCTGCACGCAGGCGCAAGCCCCGACCCCGCCACCGGCGCGCGCGCCGTGCCCATCCACCTGACCACCTCGTTCGTCTTCGAGTCGAGCGACCACGCAGCCTCCCTCTTCAACCTGGAGCGCGGCGGCCATGTGTACAGCCGCATCAGCAACCCCACCAACGCGGTGCTGGAGCAGCGCGTGGCCGCGCTCGAAGGCGGTGTGGGCGCCATTGCCACCGCCAGCGGCCAGGCCGCCCTGCACCTGGCGATTGCCACGCTGATGGGCGCGGGCAGCCACATCGTGGCCAGCACGGCGCTGTATGGCGGCTCGCAGAACCTGCTGCACTACACGCTGTCGCGCTTCGGCATCGAGACCACCTTCGTCAAGCCGGGCGACATCGACGGCTGGCGCGCTGCCGTGCGCCCCAATACCAAGCTGTTCTTTGGCGAGACCGTGGGCAACCCCGGCCTGGATGTGCTGGACATCCCCACCGTGTCTTCCATCGCGCACGAAGCGGGCGTGCCGCTGCTGGTGGACTCCACCCTCACCTCGCCCTGGCTCATCAAGCCGTTTGAACATGGCGCGGACCTGGTCTACCACTCAGCCACCAAGTTCCTCTCGGGCCATGGCACAGTCATCGGCGGCATCGTGGTGGATGGCGGCAGCTTTGACTGGGACGGCCCCCGGTCGCAAGGCAAGTTTGCCGAGCTGACCCAGCCCTACGACGGCTTCCACAACATGGTGTTCACCGAAGAAAGCACCGTGGGCGCCTTTCTGCTGCGCGCGCGGCGCGAGGGCCTGCGCGACTTTGGCGCCTGCATGAGCCCGCACACGGCCTGGCTCATCCGGCAAGGCATCGAGACCCTGCCGCTGCGCATGGCGCAGCACATGCGCAACACCGAGAAGGTGGTCGAATTCTTGGCCGCGCAGCCGTTCGTGTCGCGCGTGGGCCACCCCTTGCTGGAGTCGCACCCCAGTCATGGATTGGCGCAAAAGCTGCTGCCACGCGGAGCGGGCTCGGTGTTCAGCTTTGACCTCAGGGGCAACCGCGAGCAGGGCAAGAAGTTCATCGAAACCCTCAAGGTCTTCAGCCATCTGGCCAACGTGGGCGACTGCCGCAGCCTGGTGATCCACCCGGCCAGCACCACGCACTTCCGCATGAGCGACGACGCGCTGGCGGGCGCGGGCATCAGCCAGGGCACCATCCGCCTGTCCATCGGCCTCGAAGACGCCGACGACCTCATCGACGACCTCAAGCGCGCGCTGAAAGCGGCCGAGAAAGCAGTAAACCCATGAACCCCCACGCTCATCACTTCGTGTATTCGCTGCCCCCCAAGGGGGCGCAGGCCTCCCTTGGGGCGGCCCGGCGGGAGTCCTGACCATGCACATCCAAGTCAACGGCGCATCCATCTACTGCTACACCGGCGGCAAGGTCTTCGACGCCGCCAAGCCCACCGTGGTGTTCATCCACGGTGTCCTCAACGACCACAGCGTGTGGGCCCTGCAAAGCCGCTACATGGCCAACCACGGCTGGAACGTGCTGGCCATCGACCTGCCCGGCCACTGCCGCAGTGGCGGCGATGCGCCCGCCACGGTGGAGCAAGGCGCGGACTTCATCGGTGCGCTGCTGGATGCTGCGGGCGTGCAGCGCGCAGCGCTGGTCGGCCACAGCTGGGGGTCCCTCATTGCCATGGAAGCCGCCGCGCGGCTCAAGGACCGCATCAGCCACCTGGTGCTGGTGGGCACGGCGTTCCCGATGAAGGTCTCGCCCGCACTCATCGAGGCCTCGCAGACCGACCCGGAGAAGGCGATGCGCATGGTCAACGTATTCTCGCGCAGCACCCTGTCTGCCCCCCCGTCGGCCCTGGGGCCTGGCACCTGGGTGTTTGGCGCGGGCATGGCGCTGGGGCGCAAGGTGCTGCGCAGCAACCCGCAGGTCAACGTGTTCCACCGGGGTTTTGTGGCCTGCGACAGCTACGCGGGCGGCGAGGCCGCCATGGCAGCACTCACCTGCCCGGTGCTGTTTGCACTGGGCAGCCAGGACCAGATGACGGCCCCCAAGGCCGCACAGGGACTCATTCAGGCCGCCCGTGCGACGGGCAAGCAGGTGCAGATCGCCCACCTGCCCGTGGGCCACAACCAGATGACCGAGGCGCCCGAAGAGACACTCGCCGCCATCCGGGACTTCCTGGCCCGGTGACTCCCAGCGCCCCCGGCGCGCTGGCAGCGCTCCCCGGGGTTTGGATGCCCAGACCCGCTCGCGACAGCACACCCGCACTCCCCCGCTGGTGCACGCCAGAACTGCGGCGTATAACACGGGTAGAGGGGCTTTACCCCCGCCCGGAGACAACGCCATGACCAGCCAGACTGCCGCCCCACAACCCGCGCCCAGCACAGACCCTCGGGCCTTCAAAAGCTTCGCGGACTTCTACCCGTTCTACCTGAGCGAGCACAGCAACCGCACCTGCCGCCGCCTGCATTTTGTGGGCTCCACGCTCGCGCTGGTCTGCCTGGCCATGCTGGTCGCCACCGGCAAGCCGCAGTACCTGCTGTACGGCCTGCTCTGCGGCTATGGCTTTGCGTGGGTGGGGCACTTCGGCTTCGAGAAGAACAAGCCCGCCAGCTTCAAGCGCCCGCTGTACAGCTTCATGGGCGACTGGGTGATGTACAAGGACATCTGGACGGGCAAGGTGCCTCTGTGAACGGTTTTTAAGCCGCACGGGCTGATAGAGACCGTGTGGCTTGCCTCATCAGCTATTTTTTGTGTAGCAGCCCCCCCGCTTGAAGGCAGCGATCCACCCCGGTCAACCCGGCTGCAGCACATCGGCCATGCGCAAGGTTTCGAGCCGGGCATTGGCCCACAGAGGCCCCAGGCTGTCCACCCGCTGCAGCAGCAGGCGCTGCACCAGGGGTGCGAGCAAGGTGCTTGCCGGGTCGGCCAGCAGCACATAGCGGGATTCGGGCACGTCGGCCGCACTCACTGCGGCATCGTTCACCTGCCCGACCCAGTCCAGCGCGGTCAGCGCCCCCAGCACGGGCTCCAGTTGCAGCACGTCCACCCGCAGCAACTGGGCCAGTTGGCTGGGGCGCAGGCCCTTGATGGGGTGCAGGCGCGCGCGGTGCAGCGCCTGCAACACCTCCACCGCCAGCTGAAACGTCCACCCCGCCACCGTGCCGCGCCGCGCCACGCCCGCCAGCAGGCTGGGCAGGTAGGCAGTCACCACGGCTCCCAGCAGCACGATGACCCAGGCGACATAGATCCAGACCAGCAATATGGGCAGCGTGGCAAAGGCACCGTACACCACGGAATACGTGGGCACCTTGCCCAGGTACAGCGCCAGCACTTTCTTGGCCAGTTCAATGCAGACGGACACGAACAGCCCACCGGTCCAGGCATGCCGCCACTTCACCGGCGTGTTGGGCACATAGTGGTACAGCGCCGCCATGCCACCGGCCAGCGACACGAACTGGATCGAATCGAACAGCAGCTGCACCCCATCGGGCAGGCGCTTGACGAGCCCGCCCGAGGCCGACATCACATACGACGTGAGCGCCAGGCTCGCCCCCAGCAGCAACGGGCCCAGCGTGATGGCCGCCCAGTAGATCAGCACCCGCTGCCCCAGCGGACGCAGACGCTGCACGCGCCATATGTCGTTAAGGGTGCGGTCGATGGTGAGGATCAACGCCAGCGCCGTGGCCAGCAGGATGCTGAACCCCGCCACGCCCAGACTGCTGGCCTTGGCGGCAAACTGCGTGAGGTAGCCCAGCACCTGGCGCGAGATGCTGTCGGGCACCAGGCTGCTGACCAGCCAGCCCTGCAGCGCGTCCTGCAGCTTGCCAAAGATGGGGAATGCGGTGAACACCGCCAGCGCCACGGTAAAAAACGGCACCAGCGCCAGGATGGTGGTGAAGGTGAGGCTGCTGGCCGTGAGGCCCAGGTGGTCCTCGCGAAAGCGTTCACGCAGCGTCTGGGCCGTGGTCTTCCACGGGAAGTGCGACAGTTCATTGATCAGCGCCTCAGCGCGCGAAGCAACTGTCTGTAGGGAAAGAGGCATGGCCGATATGATGCCACCCCAATGACTGCCTCCCCCGCCAACTATCTCCCACCGTCCGACAGCGGTGTTGCCGCCACGCGCTGGCTTGCCACCGGCAGCCTGCTCGCCCTGATTGTTCTGTGTCTGGCCTGGGAGCTGGTGCTGGCCCCGGTGAGGCCTGGCGGCTCGTGGCTGGCCATCAAGGCGCTGCCGCTGTGCATCCCGCTGGCGGGCATCCTGAAGAATCGCATGTACACCTACCGCTGGGTCAGCCTGGTGATCTGGCTGTATTTCACCGAGGGCGTGGTGCGCGGCTGGGGCGACAAGCCGCCATCGCAATGGCTGGCCTGGGGCGAAGTGGCCCTGTGCCTCGTGCTGTTCACCGCCTGCACGCTGCATGTGCGCGTGCGCCAGCGCAACGCCAAGGCCGCCGCTGCGGCGGCAGACACCAGCACAGCGGCACCCGCCCCCTGAGGCCCCTCGCGCAGTCCCCTGCCACCCATCCACCCACTGAACACGCCGATTCACCCATGACCACCTTGCTCGACACCCTGCGCGCCACCGTCGGCCCCGCCCATGTGCTCCACGAAGGCGACCTCACCGCCTGGGAACAGGACTGGAGCCGCCGCGTGCGCGGCAAGGCCCTGGCCGTGGTGCGCCCCGCCAACACGCAGGAAGTGGCCGCTGTGGTCAAGGCCTGTGCGGCAGCGGGCACCGCCATCGTTCCCCAGGGCGGCAACACCGGCCTGGCCGTGGGCTCCACGCCCGACGACAGCGGCACGCAGATCGTGCTAAGCCTCACGCGCATGAACGCGGTGCGCAGCGTAGACACCGACAACCTGACCATGACCGTGGAAGCGGGCTGCATCCTGCAGAACCTGCAGGACGAGGCCGAGAAAGCCGGCGTGCTCTTCCCCCTGAGCCTCGCGGCCGAAGGCAGTTGCACCATCGGTGGCAACCTGGGCACCAACGCAGGCGGCACGCAGGTGGTGCGCTACGGCAATGCGCGCGATCTGTGCCTGGGCCTCGAAGTCGGCACGCCGCAGGGCGAGGTGTGGGACGGCCTCAAGGGCCTGCGCAAGGACAACACGGGCTACGACCTGCGCGACCTGTTCATCGGCAGCGAAGGCACGCTGGGCATCATCACCGCTGCCACCATGAAGCTCTACCCCCAGCCCGCCGCCAACCTCACCGCGTGGGCGGCTGTGCCTTCGATGGAACACGCTGTGGCGCTGCTGGGCCTGGCACACAAGCAGCTGGGCGCGGGCCTCACGGGCTTTGAGGTGATGGGCCAGTTTGCGCTGAGCCTGGTGGGCAAGCACATGCCGCAGCTGCGCGTGCCCTTCCTGGGGCAGGACGATGCGCCGTGGTGCGTATTGCTCGAAAACTCTGACAGCGAATCCGAGGAACATGCGCGCGCACGGTTTGAATCGCTGCTGGAGACCGCATTTGAAATGGGCTGCGTGACCGACGCCGTGGTGGCCGAGAACCTTACGCAGGCGCACCAGCTGTGGCACATCCGCGAGAGCATTCCCCTCGCCCAGGCCGAAGAGGGCCTGAACATCAAGCACGACATCTCGGTGCAGATCTCGCGCATCCCCGCCTTTGTGGCGCACACCGATGCGGTGCTGCAGCGCGAGATCCCGGGCGTGCGCCTGGTCAACTTCGGCCACCTGGGCGACGGCAACCTGCACTACAACGTGCAGGCGCCGGCAGAGGGCGACCCCAAGGCCTTCCTGCGCGAATACGAGGACCATGTGAACCATCTGGTGTACGAGGCGGTGGCCGAGTTCGGCGGCTCGTTCTCGGCCGAGCATGGCATTGGCGAACTCAAGGCCGACAAGCTGGCCAAATACCAGTCGCCCGTGGCGCTAGGCATGATGCGCGCCATCAAACAGGCGTTGGACCCGCAGGGCATCATGAACCCGGGGCGCGTACTGCAGTAAACCCACAGTCAGCGGAGCCATGACTGCAGCCGTCACCCTGCGCCCGGTTCAACCCGAAGACTACGCCGCCTGGCGCCCGCTCTGGGACGGCTACAACGCGTTCTACGGCCGCTTTGGCGCCACTGCACTGCCGGAGCACATCACGCAAGCCACCTGGCAGCGCTTTCATGACGCGGCCGAGCCCATGTTCTGCCTGGTGGCGCAAGACGATGCCAGCGGCGAGCTGCTGGGCCTCACGCACTACCTGTTTCATCGCAGCATGACGCGCATCGAACCCGTGTGCTATCTGAGCGACCTGTTCACCCGCGAGGCCGCACGCGGCCGGGGTGTGGGACGGGCGCTGATCGAAGCGGTGTACGGCGCAGCGCGCGCCGCTAAGTCCTCCCGCGTGTACTGGCAAACCCACGAGACCAATGCCGCCGGGCGCCAGCTGTACGACAAGCTGGCCAAGCACCACGGCTTCATCGTGTACGCACAAGAGCTCTGAAAAAGCCGTGGCTGCCAGCACATATGGACCGATGGCCAGCGGTTCGTCAGGCTGCCATGCTGCAAAAAAGGCGCCTCACCACAGCTTCCGCTCTGGATGCCCGCAGAAGGCTGGTCATCATGCCCTCAGCGTCCTGCCCCCATGGAAGCACCTGTTCCAGCGTGCTTTGAACAGGTTCTAACGCCCCACCACCGGACGCACTTGCGTCCACGCAGTGGTTGCCTCCCACCCCGGGGGCACGCAGCCCTGCTCCATCACGCACAGGCTCGCACTGGCCACAGCGTGGCGCAGGGCCTGCTGGCACGCGCCAGCCGCAAGGGTTTCAAAGTACTCGACAAAGCTCACACCACCAGCGGCCTGCGCCTGCCGCAGCAGGTGCGCCAGCAGCCCCGCCAGAAAGCTGTCGCCCGCACCCACGGTGTCCACCACCTGCAGCGGCTGGGCCTCTTTGGCAAAACACGGCACCCCGTTGCGATGCAGTAGCCAGGCACCTTCCGCGCCCAGCGTCAGCGCCAGCAGATGGGCCTGTGGATTGGCTGCCAGCAGATGCCTCGCGCGGGCCAGGGCATCCGCGCCGGACACAGCCAGATGCTCCAGGTCTTCGTCGCTGGCCTTGATGATGTGGGCGTGGGCCAGCGCGGCGTGCACCGTGGTGCGGTAGGCCGCAAGGTCGGGCATGACGGAGGGGCGCAGGTTGGCATCGACCACCACACAGCGGCCTGCGGCGCGCTGGGCGGCCAGCCACGGCAGGTAGATGTCCGTGTCGCGGGCGTCGAGTGCCAGCGCGCCAGTGCAGACCAGTTGCAGTGCTGGCAAGGCGGCGCAGCTGTCGCCCAGGCCTGCAGCAGACACGGCACGGTCTGCGACGCCTTCGCGGTAGAAGGCGTAATCGGGGTGGCCTTGCGCATCGAGGTTGACCACGGCCAGGGACGTGACTTGCTGCACAGGCTCGGGCTGGGCCAGCACCACGCCGTCGGCCACCAATTGCGCCGCCAGCTCGCGGCCAAAGCGGTCGCGCGACAGGGGGTTGAGGTACTGCGTGCCC
>DATLGV010000716.1:0-5177 GCA_035540275.1 Acidovorax sp.
CACCGGCGCTGCCGGCCGCGCTGGCGTGGCCTGGCGGTCCACATACACGGCGTTGAACACGGCCGTGGTGATCCACTGCCGGAACGGCGTCTTGGTCCAGTAGTCCTTGGCGGCGATGGGCCGCGTGATGCTGCGCAGCTCCTCGGGCAGCGCCGCCCAGATCAGCACCATGTCGGCATGGCTCTGGTGGTTGGCAAAGTAGATGCGCTGCTCGGCCTTGGGCGGGCAGCCATACCAGCGCGCCTGGGAGCCGGTGAGAAACCGCACGATCCCCAGCAGAAGGAAACTCATCAACTTGGCAAGCATGGCGGGGATGATACGGGGCGATGGCGGAGTGGCCCCGGTTGGCTGGCACCATCGATGAACGGGGAGCAGCCCCGGCGGCTTGCATGGGCACGGGCCGCTGCGGCGCATCCGTTGCTTCCTTTCCTCCCGATGGGTTCCACCGCGAACCTCTGCAAGATCGTCAACAGGTTCTGATGTGCCGCGCCGGAAGCGGTTTGCGCTGGCCGCGACCGCCTGAGCGCTCACCCTGGGGCAGCCCGCGAGACGGGGAGATGCCGTTGGACAGCGCGATCACGATCACGACACGATCCCCGGTCGGCACAAGGCTGGGGAGGTTTGCCTCACGGCAGCTCCGCACTTCCCATCCGCCCCAGGATCGTGCGGGTGCGCCCCGCCAGGTAGGCCGAGCCGGGCGTCTTCTCAAAGCGCTTGGGCGCGGGCAGCATCACCGCCAGGCGCGCGGCTTCGGCCGCGGTCAGGCGCGAGGCACTCTTGCGGAAGTAGTGCTGCGCGGCGCCCTCGGCACCGAACACGCCTTCGCCCCATTCCACGTTGTTGAGGTAGATTTCCAAAATGCGCCGCTTGGAGAGCAACCGCTCCAGCGCCATCGTGAGCACGAACTCCTGGCCCTTGCGCAGCAGGGTGCGTTCGCCCGACAGCAGCAGGTTCTTGGCCAGTTGCTGGGTGATGGTGGAGCCGCCCCGGATCTTGGGCGTGCGCACCGGGCGCTCGGGGGTGCGGGCCTGGGCCTTGCTCGCCATGGCTTCGGCCTTGGCGTTGCGCTCCCAGGCTTTTTCGATGGCGTTCCAGTCCACGCCTTCGTGGTTGACGAAGCCGTCGTCCTCGGACGCAATCACGGCACGCTTGAGGTGGTCAGAGATGTCTGGGTAAGGCACCCATTGCTGGCGCCAGGGCACACGGCCTTTGCCGGCCAGCAGTGTCCAGGCCTCGGAGCGCTGGAAGGTGGTGGACTCGGGGTTGATCGCCGCCATGGCGGCAATGCGCAGCACGAAAAACAGCTGCAGCGCCACGAAGGCGATCACCAGCAGTCCCAGCCAGCGCAGCATGGCTTTCATCGTGGCGTCCCCGGGGCTCAGGCGGCGGTGGATGGCTGCATTTCGCGCAGCACCTGGGCCGAAGGCGGGCGCACACCGCGCCACAGCAAGAAGGCCTCGGCGGCCTGCTCCACCAGCATGCCCAGACCGTCACGGGGCACGGCGCCATGCTGGTGCGCCCAGTCGAGGAAGCCTTGCGCTGCGGGGCCGTACATCATGTCGTAGGCCAGGGCGCCGGGGCGCAGCACGCTGGAGGGCACCGGCACCCCGCCGCCAGAGAGGCTGCTGGCCGTGGCGTTGATGATCACATCGAAATTGGCCGACAGTGCCAGTGGTTCTTGCGCTGACAGCTCTGCTTTTTGTAGCGTTGCCAGGGCGCTGTGCGACTGCACCAGCGCCTGCGCCTTGGCCAGGGTGCGGTTGGCCACGGTGATGTGGCGGGCCCCCGCCAGCAGCAGCGGGCCGAGCACGCCTGCTGCTGCGCCCCCCGCGCCCACCAGCAGCACGTCACGCCCGGCCAGCGGCACGCCTGCATTGCGGGTGATGTCGGCCACCAGACCCAGGCCGTCGGTGTTGTCGGCATACAGGCTGCCGTCGGCGCGGAAGGTGAGGGTGTTGGCCGCACCGGCCAGTTGCACGCGCTCGCTGCATTCGGTGGCCAGGGCCGGTGCTTCGGTCTTGAAGGGCACGGTGACGTTGCAGCCGCGCCCGCCCTCAGCGGCAAACGCGCGCACGCCCTGGGCAAAACCGTCCATGGGTACCAGGCGGCGTTCGTAGGCAATGTGTTCGCCGGTCAGTTCGGCAAAACGGGCATGGATGGCAGGCGAGCGGCTGTGGGCCACCGGGTTGCCCATCACGCAGTACAGGTCGGGGGATTGGCTCATGACAAAGGTGGAGGTGGGCCCGTGCGGGGCCGCGCCGGCAACTACCGGACGCTGGTTTCGAGGGTCTGGTCGCGGGTGAACTTGAAGCGCGCCACCATGGCGATCTGGTCGGCTTTTTTGCGCATCTCGGCATTGAAGGGGCCGAACGGACCGGCGGCGCGGGCAATGGCTTCCGCGCGGCGGTCCAGCGTGGCGTTGCCCGAGCCCTGCGCGATCTCGGTGCCCAGAACACGGCCGTCGTGGTTGACGGTGACGATCATCGTGAGCTCCCCATACAGCTTGCGACCGCCTTGCTCGGGGAAGTTCTCGGTGCCCTTGTCTTCCACCTTGCGGCGCAGCGTGTCGTAGTACACGGCATAGGCCTCTTCGCGCGTGGCGGGGCTGATGTAGCGCCTCTTGGGGCGCGAGTTTTCTTCGTTGATGCGCTTTTCGATCTCGGCCAGCAGCTTGACGAGCTGGCGGCGCTTTTCCTGCTCGCTGGCCTGCTCAGCACTCTGGCTGGCCTGGCGCGGGTCAGGGGCGGGCAGGGTCGCTACCTGCTTGCGCAGCTGGGTCAGCAACTGGGCCTGCTGCTCCTGCATCGCATCCATCTTGCGCTGGGCTTCTTCGTAGTCGTCGCCCACGGTCGTGAGGGCCGAATAGGGCAGGGGGCTGGTGGCCCGGCCTTTCTCTGCATCCCCGCCGCCCGCCAGGTTGGCCTGGGCAATCGCCTGGGCCTTGTCGGGGCGCTCGTTGGACTTGGCGTTGACCAGGATGACTTCGAGCGGCGTGTCCTGGAACACGCGGTTGAAGCCCTCGGGGTCGATGAAGCGCACCGAGATGAGCGCAGCGTGCACGGCAATCGACACGCCCAGCGCCAGCTGCAGCGTGCTGAAGGTGCGGAGGAAGGCGGGGAGTTTCATCGCCGGCAATTATCAGGGGCCTCAGGCGGCTTCAAGCGGCCGGGGCTGCTGCAGCGGTGTCGGCGGGTGCCTCGTTCACGTCCACGGCAATGGCAATGGGCCCGGCCACGGTGTCGTCGTCCTCGGCATCGTCCACCGGGCCGTCGTCGCTGGTGTCGGCCGGGTCGTCCAGGCGCTCGATCACGGTGCCGTGGATGTCGAGCGTGATCTCGTCCACCTCGCCCAGCTTGACCTTCAGGCGCGCGCCGCGCGGCAGGTTCTGCGCGCCCAGCACGGGGAAGACCAGCGGGATGTCGTCAGCCCGCACCAAAAAGCTGCCGCCCGGCCCTTCCTTGAAGACGGTGGCGTTCAGCTCGGTGATGCCGTTCTGCTCCACGTATTTCAGCGTCCAGAAGCGTTCCATGCCGGCCTGGTAGCCGTTGTAGGCGCTGTAGGCGGCATCAAAGCTGCTGATGATGGAGAACAGGTCTGCGTCCTTGGGCTTGAACGGCGCGGCCAGCGCGGCTGTGGCGCCATGGCGCGCACAGGCAATGATCTGCCACTGGTTGACCAGATCGGTGTAGCGGCGCAGGGGCGATGTGGCCCACGAATAGGCTTTGACGCCGATACCCGCGTGCGGCAGCGCCTTGGTGCCCATGCGCACCTTCACGCCCGGCGCCATGCTGGCCTGGCTGCGGTAGATGCCGGGCACGCCCAGCTCGGCCATCCAGCTGCCCCAGGTGCTGTTGGCCACGATCATGGCCTCGGCCACGATCAGGTCCAGCGGCGCGCCACGCTGGCGCACGCTGATCTGCACCTGCTCGTTGCCCGTGGGCTCCGCGCCGTGGTTGCCGACGAGGCGGAAGTTGTAGTCCGGCCGGTTGAAGTTCTCGGGCTTGCCGCGCACGACTTCGCGGCGGGCCTTGAGGTCCTTGGCCAAGCGGTGCAAAAAAGATAGCTGCGGGCGCAAGTCTGACAAGCGCTGGGGGTCGTTTTGGTGCTCAAACGCTGGGTTGGAGAGCCATTCTTCCGTCACCACGCTGTCGAGCTGGTCGTGGCGCAGGTTGGCGGCCACGTGCACGCGCTCCAGCTTGGTCTCGGAGCCCTTGAACTCCAGCGTGGCCTCGTCGATGGTCACGTACAGCGACACGGCCGGATTGGCGCGGCCTTCGTCCAGCGTGTAGGTCTGCACCACGTCGTCGGGCAGCATGGTGATCTTGTAGCCCGGCATGTACACCGTGGACAGGCGCGCGCGGCCGAGCTGGTCGATGGCGCTGCCCGGCTGGATGGCCAGGCCCGGCGCCGCGATGTGGATGCCCAGCACCACGGTGCCCGTGCCCAGGCCCTGGACGGACAGCGCATCGTCGATTTCGGTGGTCTGCGAGTCGTCGATGGAATAGGCCTGCGCGGGCGACAGCGGCAGCTCGTCGGCAATCGCGGGTGCGCTCAGAGCGGGGAAGCCCGTGCCTTTGGGGAAGTTCTCGAACAAAAAGCGCTTCCAGTGGAACTGGTAGGCCGAGTCGATGGCGCCCGCCTTTTGCAGCAGATCGAGCGGCGCAGTGTGCGTGGCGCGGCTGGCCTCGACCACGGCCTTGTACTCGGGCGCGTTCTTGTCGGGCTTGAACAAAATCTTGTAGAGCTGGTCGCGGATGGGCTGCGGGCATTCGCCCCGGCCCAGTTGGGCTGCCCATTCGTCGATCTGCGCGAGGAGGGCCTTTTTCTTCTCGATGGCGGCCAGCGCCTGCTGCAGGATCTCTGCCGATGCCTTCTTGAACCGGCCCTTGCCCGCGCGGCGGAAGTAGTGCGGCGCGTCGTACAGGCGAAACAGCGCACCGGCCTGCTGGGCCAGGGTGGCGTTGTCGGAGAAATAGTCGCGCGCCAAGTCGGCAAAGCCGAACTCGTCTTCGGGCGCGAATTCCCACGCCAGGTCCAGCTCGATGGTCTCGGCCACGGCCTGGGCCTGGGCGATGAGTTCGGCCGGGGCGGGTTTTTCGAACTTCAGGAGGATGTGGGCGGCCTTGACCTTGACCCGTTTGCCCGAGTCCAGCTCCACTTGGGCGGAGGTATCGGCT
>DATLGV010000717.1:0-3743 GCA_035540275.1 Acidovorax sp.
GGTCTCGTAGGTGCCTTGCACGATGCCCTGCGTGCCGATGTAGATCCAGCTGCCGGCGGTCATCTGGCCGTACATGAACAGGCCCTTCTGGTCCAGTTCGCTGAAGTGTTCCCAGTTGGCCCACTTGGGCACCAGGTTGGAGTTGGCCAGCAGCACGCGCGGTGCGTTGGCGTGCGTCTTGAACGCGCCCACGGGCTTGCCGGACTGGATGAGCAGCGACTCGTCGTCGTTCAGGTCCTTGAGCGAGGCGAGGATCTGGTCAAAGCATTCCCAGTTGCGCGCAGCACGGCCAATGCCGCCATACACCACCAGGTCTTGCGGGCGCTCGGCCACCTCGGGGTCGAGGTTGTTCTGGATCATGCGATAGGCCGCTTCGGTGAGCCAGCTCTTGCAGGTCAGCTGGCTGCCGCGCGGCGCACGGATCACGCGGCTGGCGTCGTGGCGGGGGTCGGTGCTGGAGGACGAAGTGGCGGCGGCGATGATGGCGTCGTTGGCGTTCATGGTGGGCTCCTGTGAATCGGTGGATGTGCGTGGAAAAAATCAGGCGAAGCTGGGCAGGCATTGCGTGATAGCTGCGGGCCATGTGGACTGCTGGGCCCAAGCGCGCATGGCTTCGATGTCGGGGGCGAGGTAGCGGTCCTGCTCCAGGTAGGCCACGCGCTCGCGGATGGCGGCGAATTGCGCTTCGATGAGGGGGGAGGACTTGAGGCTGCGGTCGAACTCCATGCCCTGCGCGGCCGCCATGGCTTCGATGCCGACCATCACGGCCGCATTGCGCACCATGTCACCCAGACGGCGCGCGCCGTAGGTGGCCATGGAGACGTGGTCTTCCTGATTGGCCGATGTGGGCAGGCTGGTCACGCTGCTGGGGTTGGCCAGGCACTGGTTCTCTGCGGCCAGCGCGGCAGCAGTGACCTGCGCGATCATGAAGCCGGAGTTCACACCGCTGTCTCGGATCAGGAAAGCAGGCAGGCCCGAGAGGCCGGGGTCCAGCAGCAGCGACAGGCGGCGTTCGGAAATCGCTCCGATCTCGGCCACCGCCAGCGCGATGATGTCGGCCACAAAGGCCACGGGCTCAGCGTGAAAGTTGCCGCCGGAAATCACATCGCCGTTGTCGAAAACGAGCGGGTTATCGGATGCCGCATTGGCCTCGATCGTCAGCAAACGCGCAGCGTGGTGCAGGTTGTCAAGGCACGCGCCCATCACCTGCGGCACGCAGCGGATCGAATACGGGTCTTGCACGCGGCCGCAATTGGGGTGCGAGGGGTCGATGGCGCTGCCATCCAGCAGCGCACGCACGGCAGCCGCCACGGCGATCTGCCCGGCCTGGCCCCGTGCTTCGTGAATGCGTGCGTCAAACGGCTTGACCGAGCCCTTGATGGCTTCGAGCGACAGGCAGCCAGCCACCAGCGCGGCAGCAAACACGCTCTCAGCGCCGAACAACCCGGCCAGCGCGAGCGCGGTGGACACCTGCGTGCCGTTGAGCAGCGCCAGCCCTTCCTTGGGGCCCAGCACAAACGGCTGCAGGCCGATGGAGCGCATGGCCTCGGCACCGGGCACCACCTTGCCGTCCACCTTGGCCTGGCCCTCGCCGATCAGCACGCAGGCCATGTGCGCCAGCGGTGCCAGGTCGCCGGATGCACCCACCGAGCCCTTGGCCGGGATCACCGGCAGCACATTGGCGTTGGCCAGGGCCAGCAACGCATCCACCAGCGCGGGCCGCACGCCCGAGTGGCCACGCGCCAGGCTCACGGCCTTGGTCGCCAGGATGAGGCGCACCACATCGTCGGGCAAAGGGTCGCCCGTGCCCACGCTGTGCGACAGCACCAGGTTGCGCTGCAGTTCCGCCAGGCGGTCGTGCGCAATCTTGGTGCTGGCCAGCTTGCCAAAGCCGGTGTTGATGCCATAGACCACCTGGTCTTCATCGACGATGCGCTGCACCGTGGCCAGGGATTTCTGCAAACCCGCGCGGGCCGAGGCATCCAGCACCAGTTGCACTGGGCCAGCATGGATGCGGCGCAGCTCAGCCAGCGTGACGCGGCCGGGGTGCAGGGTGATGGGTGATGCGTTCTGTGTCATGGCGTTGATCCTGTATATACAAGTAGGTGCAAGCGAAAAATAGCGAGCGTCAGTTTGTTCGTCAGATGCGGACTGTCAATCCCGCTGCGGTTGCAACTGCCAGTGCCCCCGCGAGAGACACCGAGCAAGGGCCGCCCCGCAGCGAGGGTGTCGTCCCCCTTGAGGGGGAAGGCGCGAAGCGACTCAGGGGGTGCTTCATATTCAACCGGCAACGGGGTTGCCGTCAGCGCGGAAGCGGCTGCCCAGGCGGTAGCGGGTGGCAGGGTGCAAACACCGCACCACAGTGATCGGCACGCCGCGCGACCAGGTGCGGCGGGTGAGCAGCAGGCAGGGCTCCTGCGGAGACATCTCCAGCAGCGCGGCCTGCTCGGCGGTGGGCATGACGGCATCGACCACATGCTCGATCTGGTCGAAGGGCACGTTGCGCACCAGGTATTCGGAGGGTTGCAGCTGAGTAAAGTCCTGCGCGGCGAACTGGGGCACTTGGCGCGGGTTCACGTGGCGGTCTTCCAGCTGCACCGGCAGGCCGTCTTCGCGGTGGATGCACAGCGAGTGGAACACCGACTCGCCGGTGCGCAGGTCCAGCGCGGCGGCCACTTCCAACGTGGCAGAGGTGCGCTCCACCGTCAGCACGTCGCAGCGGTAGTCGTGGCCGCGCTGACGGATCTCGCTCGCCAGGTTGGCAATCTGCAGCAGCGTGGACTGCGGCTTGTCTTCGGCCACAAAGCTGCCCACACCGGCCACGCGCACGATGCGGCCCTGCTCCACCAGCTCGCGCAGCGCGCGGTTCACCGTCATACGCGAGATGCCGAACTGGGTGACCAACTCGTTCTCGGACGGCAGGCGGTCGCCCGCGCGCCAGATGCCTTCCTGGATCTTGCGCGCAATGTGGTCCTTGACCTGCTCGTACAGCGCCATGGCCTGCGCGGGCGCAGCCACGGGGGCCACGGCCTTGGCAGGCGTGGCGCTGCGCGGTGCAGCGGCGGTGGTACGGCGGGAAGGACGGGCGCTCATGGGTGGATGCCGGGCTGGTTCAGGGTCAGATCAGTGCAGGTCCGCCGCCATGGATTCGGCGCGGATCTCTTCGGTCAGGCGCGCCTTGAGGTCCATGAACTCGGGGCTGGTCTTGATCGTGTAATGGCGTGGGTGCGGCAAGTCCACCGCCAGCTCGGTCTTGATGCGGCCGGGCCGGGCGCTGAAAACCGCCACACGGTTGGCCATGAAGATGGCTTCGTCAATGTCGTGGGTGACGAAAAGCACCGTCTTGCGTTCGGCCTCCCAGATGCCCAGCAGCAGCTCCTGCATGAGCACACGGGTCTGGTTGTCCAGCGCGCCGAAGGGCTCGTCCATCAGCAAAATCTTGGGGTCGTTGGCCAGCGCGCGGGCAATGGCGGTGCGCTGCTGCATGCCACCCGACAGCTGCTTGGGAAAGTGCTGCTCAAAGCCGCGCAGGCCCACCTTGGCGATGAAGTACGCGGCACGCTCTTTCTGCTGCGCCTCGGGCATGCCGCGCTCGCGCAGGCCGAAGCGGATGTTCTGCTCGATAGTGAGCCAGGGGAATAGCGTGTAACTCTGGAACACCATGCCGCGGTCGGCACCCGGGCCTTCCACCGGCACACCGTCCAGCAGCACGCGGCCGCTGGTGGCGTGGTCCAGCCCCGCGA
>DATLGV010000718.1:0-7200 GCA_035540275.1 Acidovorax sp.
ACTGGTAAGCCGCAAGCCAGTAAGCCGCAAGCCAGTAAGCCCCCGAATTTCTGAACAACGACTCTGGAGACACTCCCATGCTGCTGACCCAAGACCAGGAAATGATCCGCGACGCGGTGCGCGACTTTGCACAGACCGAACTGTGGCCGAACGCCGCGCGGTGGGACAAGGAACACCACTTCCCCAAAGAAGCCCACCAGGGCCTGGCCGCGCTGGGGGCGTATGGCATCTGCGTGCCCGAAGAGTTCGGCGGTGCCCACCTCGACTACCTCACGCTGGCGCTGGTGCTCGAAGAAATCGCTGCCGGTGACGGCGGCACCAGCACCGCCATCAGCGTGACCAATTGCCCCGTCAACGCCATCCTCATGCGCTACGGCAACGCGCAGCAAAAACGCGACTGGCTCGCGCTGCTGGCGCGTGGCGAGATGCTGGGCGCGTTCTGCCTGACCGAGCCACATGTGGGCTCCGACGCCTCTGCCCTGCGCACCACGGCCGTCAAGCAGGGCGATGAATACGTGATCAACGGCGTCAAGCAGTTCATCACCAGTGGCCAAAACGGCCATGTGGCCATCGTGATCGCCGTGACCGACAAGGGCGCGGGCAAGAAGGGTATGAGCGCCTTCCTGGTGCCCACCAGCAATCCCGGTTATGTGGTGGCGCGGCTCGAAGACAAGCTGGGCCAGCACAGCAGCGACACGGCACAGATCAACTTTGACAACTGCCGCATCCCGGCCGAGAACCTCATCGGCGCCGAGGGCGAGGGCTACAAGATCGCCCTGGGCGCGCTCGAGGGCGGCCGCATCGGCATCGCCGCCCAAAGCGTGGGTATGGCGCGCAGCGCGTTTGATGCGGCACTGGCGTATTCCAAAGAGCGAGAGAGCTTTGGCACCGCCATCTTCAACCACCAGGCCGTGGGCTTTCGCCTGGCCGACTGCGCCACGCAGATCGAGGCCGCACGCCAGCTCATCTGGCACGCCGCCGCCCTGCGCGATGCCGGCAAGCCCTGCCTGAAGGAAGCCGCCATGTCCAAGCTGTTTGCCAGCGAGATGGCCGAGCGCGTGTGCAGCGCCGCCATCCAGACGCTGGGTGGCTATGGCGTGGTCAATGACTTCCCGGTGGAACGCATCTATCGCGACGTGCGCGTGTGCCAGATCTACGAGGGTACAAGCGACGTGCAGAAGATCATCATCCAGCGCGCGCTGGCGTAGCGTTGGCATCGCTTGTTGGCGCACAGGCGCTCGCCCCTCGCGCAGCAGTGTGTATCCCCGCGCTGCCTTTGGCCGCCATGTGGATGGCCGCCAGACTGAGACCGTGCGCCGTTACGCGGTAGTGGCCCTGCGCTCGTACAGGTACTCCACTGCCACCTTGAGTTTCACCGCTTGGTCGGGCACGGTGCCAGTAATGGAGTTGCCTGCGGCGCTGGTATCTCGGCGCAGCGGATGAAACAGTGCATCTCCCTGCCGGTTGGTGAGTGCGGCCACGATGGGGGTTTTGGCTGACTCCCCGCGGTGGGTGACCACTGCGATTTCGCCACTGGCCAGCTTCACATAGCAGCCAGGAGGGTAGATGCCCAGTTCCTTGATGAGCAGGCTTGCCAGCGGATTGCCGCTGCTTTGCATGAACAGATCGCGTGCCGCCTGTTGGGCGGGCAGGGGTTTGCGGCTTGCGCGTGGGCTGTGCTTGGCGACAAAGCTATCAATAAAGCGCACCATCTGAGACATCTCACTGGGGTTATGCAATCCGTGCGGATAGCCTCCACCACCGCAGACTTCGTGGTGTTGCTCCACCACAGTCAGCCAGTTGCTGTCGATCAGGCCCGCTTGCCGCAGGCATTGCGCGCTCACCATGGGATGTTCTTGGATATGTTGGCGCTCCGAGGGGGTGGGCGGCGTGGAGCGCGAGGCCAGGACACCCTGCAGGTCCAGCATGGACAGGTTCATGGTCAAGGCCGCGCCCACCAGGCTGGTGCGCTCCGTCGCCGTCCACTGCATATGCCGACTGAGCAGTGCGCACAGTGTGGCGGTGTGCAGCGAATGTGCGATGCCGTAACTGGCAAAGCGCGTGTGGTCGTGGCGCACGACGAGAAAAATCACCTCGTCGGCGTTGGCATCCACCAGCGCGGTGACCTGCGCCACTGATTCCAGGATCCGCTGCAGAAACTGGGGTTGCGGCACAGCGCGTAACTGACTGCCCAACCGATCCGCCAGGTTGTACCAGCGGTGCGCCAGGCAGAGGGGTTGTCGGTCCTCGGTATCGCCGTCTTGTGCCGAATGGATATCGCACAGGTCGACAAAAACACCCCGGCGCAGCAGAGCGGCCACCATGGTCTCGTCGTTCACCGGCAACCCCTTGGCCAGCAGCAACGCGCCCTGGGCGTTGCGCACGTTCCAGGGCAAGGGGGCGCCAGGCACCAGCTTTCGTTGTACCTCTTCGATGGGAACCAGTTGCATCCGGTCCTTCCTCCGCTGGAAAAGCGCGGGACTAGGTGTGAAGAGTCGAGAGGGCCTGTTCGCACTGCCAAAATAGTGTGAACAGTCCCTGACCGGATTATGGTTGGCCGCCTCAGGCCCTTGGTCAGGGATTTCCTGGGGCAAAAGGTAATTGAGTTCGCATGCACTGGGCGGCAACATCCCCTTCGCCCAGGGTCGTTAATGCCAAACGTTAATGCCAAAGTTCGCATCCAATGGCGCAGGCCGCTTTGCTGCCGGTCCGCCCAGTCGCCCAGCGACAGGCTTTCATGAGGTTCAGCCCGCGCGCTGCAACTGCGCCAGCGTCACAAACTCCAGGGCACGCGCATGGGTGCATTCCAGGATGACCGGCGGTGCCACACCCGCCTCGTAGGCCTCCTTCCAGCGCAAGGCGCACAGGCACCAGCGGTTGTTGGGCTTGAGGCCTGCAAACCGGTACTCGGGCCGGGGGGTGATGAGGTCGTTGCCCCGCGACAGCGAGAAGTCCAGAAACGCCTGCGTCATGCGTGCGCAGATCACGTGGGTGCCGTGGTCGTGCTCGTCGGTATTGCAGCAGCCGTCGCGGTAAAAGCCGGTCAGCGGGTCGTAGGAGCAGGGCATCAGCAGGGTGCCCAGAACATTCAGTGCAGTCATATCGGATGGTGTGTAGGTGCGTTTGCAGGCGCTGGGCGCTACGGGTCAGCCCTCGTCGCCACGGCGGCGCAGCACCACGGTGATCTGGCCGTTGGTCTCGATGGTGGCACGCTCCACCTCGTGCGCGTGCAGGCAGCCGCCAGCACGCAGCGCGGCCTCCACGTCGTCGCGGGTCAGCAGCTCCTTGCGCATCAGGGACTGGTTCAACTGGCCTTTGTCGATCAGCACCTGCGCCTGGCCGTCCACCCAGCGCCCGATGCGCGGAAAGTGAAACGCCAGCCGGGCCAGGGCCACGTGGCACAGCATCAGCGTGCTGGCGGAGATGAGCCCACCCACCAGCGAGTTGTCGCCCGCATTCATCGAGTTTTGCACCGCGTTCGACAGGATCAGCAGCAGGATCAGGTCAAACGGCTCGTACTGGCCGGTCTGCCGCTTGCCCGACAGGCGCATGAACACCAGCAAGAACAGATATACCACCACGCCGCGCACGACAAATTCCCACCACGGCACGCTCATTTCCCACATTGCAAGGTTCCTTGTTGGATGCTTGGGTGCTGGCAGTCTACGGCCTGCTGCGCCCCTTCGATGCGGTGAGCGAAAATCCCGCACTCACCTTCTCTGCGCGCTCCCCTGGCTCCCCATCGGGGGCCGCCCGTGCTCCTTCTGAAAGAACCGATCCATGCAACGCCGCCAATTCACCCAGGCCAGCCTCGCCGGGGCTCTGCTGTGCGCCACCGCGCAACATGCCTGGGCCCTGTCGCTGGGCAATCTGACCAACGCCGATGCCTCCAGCGGGCTCAAGGCCGCACTGACCCAGGGCGTGCAGGCGGCGGTGTCGCTGCTGGGCCGCAACGACGGCTTTCTGGGCAACCCCAAGGTCCGCATCGGCCTGCCGGGCTACCTGGACGACGCCGCCAAGGTCATGAAGTCGCTGGGCCAGGGCAAGCGCATCGATGAGCTGGTGGTGTCCATCAACCGCGCCGCCGAGGCGGCCGTGCCCATGGGCAAGGATTTGCTGGTGGGCGCCGTGCAGAGCATGACGGTGACCGACGCCAAGAACATCCTCACCGGCGGCGACAACTCGGTGACGGCATTTTTCGCCGACAAGACCCGGGCGCCGCTGGGCCAGCGCTTCTTGCCGGTGGTGAACCAGGCCACCGAAAAGGTCGGCCTCACGCAGAAGTACAACGCCGTCGCGGGCAAGGCCGCGAGCTTTGGCCTGCTGAAGGCCGAAGACGCCAACCTGGCGCAGTACGTCACCGGCAAGACGCTGGACGGCCTGTACTTCATGATCGGCGAGGAGGAGCGCCGCATCCGCCAAGACCCGGCAGGCGCCGGCAGCGCCATGGCACGCAAGGTGTTTGGCGCCTTGCGCTGAGGGGCTGCCGCAATGTCTTTGCCACGGCCTACCGACCCTTGCCCTTGCGGGCGCCTGGCGCCTGCGGGCCCGGGCGGCAGCAAGGGCAAAAGTGCTGCCCCCTTGCCGTTTGCCAGCTGTTGCGGCCGCTACCTGGCCGCACCTGGGCTGGAGGCCGTCGCTGCCCCGGATGCAGAAAGCCTCATGCGGTCGCGCTACACCGCCTTTGTGTGCAAGCGGGCCGACTACCTGCAGGCCACCTGGCATGCCAGCACGCGCCCGGCAGCGCTCGACTTCGACGCTGGTGCCAAATGGCTGGGCCTGGACGTGCGCCGCCACGTCATCACCGATGCCCACCACTCTGTGGTCGAGTTCGTGGCCCGCTACCGTGTGGGCGGCCGTGCCGTGCGCCTGCACGAGACCAGCCGCTTTGTGCGCGAGGGCGGGCAGTGGTTTTACGTCGATGGAGACCAGCAGGGCTGAAGTACAAGCCAAAACTGCTCCATGTGCCAGATAAATATGCCTTGATAGCTATGAAATTTGAAGCAATCCTGTTTGACTGCGACGGCGTGCTGGTGGACAGCGAGCCCATCACCAACGGCGTGCTGCGCGACATGCTGGCCGAGGCCGGGTGGGTGCTGACGCCCGAAGAGTGCATGCGCCTGTTCATCGGCAAGATGGTGCGCAGCGAGGCTGCGCGCATTGAGCACCATACCGGCCGCCCGCTGACCGACGAATGGATGTCGGCCTTCTACGCGCGCCGCAATGCCGCGCTGGAGGCGCAGCTCACTGCCATCGAGCACATCCACGGTGCGGTCGAACGTGTGCATGCCCACCATGATGGGCGCATTGCCTGTGCCTCGGGGGCTGATCGTTTCAAGGTCGAGATGCAGCTGGCCAAGGTGGGCTTGGCGCCGTACTTTGCGGGCCGAATCTTCAGCGGCCACGAGATGCCCGCCACGAAACCCGCGCCCGACGTGTACCTGGCTGCGGCTGCCGCGCTGCAGGTGGCGCCCACGCGCTGTGCCGTGGTCGAAGACACCGTGACCGGCGTGACTGCGGGCGTGGCGGCCGGGGCCACCGTGTTTGCCTACGCTCCGCTGGACGATGGCGCCGCGCTGCGGGCCGCCGGTGCGCAGCATGTGTTTTGCAGCATGGCCGAGCTGCCGGATCTGCTGGGCTGCTGAGCTGCTGAGCTGCTGAGTTGCTGAGCTCAGGGTAGCGTATCGGGCGCAGGCGTGGTGGACACGCCCTGTTCCTGTGCCGCGCGCACCTGCGCCGCCATGGCCCGCTGATAAGCCGGCCGCTGCTGCAGCCGCTCCCAATACCCCTGGGTGGCCGGGCCCATCTGCGGTACCAGCCCCAGGTGCTGCGCCAGCAGCAGCGCATACCCCACCGCCACGTCCGCCGCCGTGAAGCGGCCTGCGCACAGATGTTCGCTGTGCGCCACGGCGCTCTCCACCGCCCGCAGCCGCGCCAGGAACCAGCGCGTGTAGTCTTCCACCACCTGCGGCTGCTGGCGATCAGCAGGTTCAAAGCGCCCATAGCGCAGCACCAGCGTCTGCGGAAAGGTCAGCGTGGCGTCGCTCATGTGCAGCCAGTTCAGGTACGCGCCGTACGCTGGGTCGGTGGGCAGCACATCCAGGCCCGCGTTGGGGTGCGTGGCCGCAAGGTACTGGCACATCGCGGCGGACTCGGTCATGCGGACATCGCCCTGCACCAGCAGCGGTACCGTGCCCAGCGGGTTCTCTTCCAGAAACCACCGCGCCTTGGCGCGCGGCGGAAAGGGGAGCATGTGGAGCTGGTAGGGCAGTTGCAGCTCTTCCAGCATCCACAAGGGGCGGAAGGAGCGGGCGCTGATGCAGTGATGAAGGTGGAGCATAGAACCGTGAGCCTCGAACACTTAGATGGAGCAACGCAGCTTAGCTTGCGCTGTTGCTTCCATCAAAGTGCGCAGGTCTTGGGGGCGTGCATGTTCTGTTGAACCATAGCGCTTTCCGCACACATCCGCGAAGCACAGGACCCTGCGAATCTTCGACAATTCAACTACTCAAATAGCACCTTCTGGGTTGTGTTCACACTTTTTCCGAGGGCGCAACAAGTAGCCCGTAATGTTCTGGCCTACGGTGTCGCGCAAAGTCAAACATGGTTCGTTTGAGGTTGGCCGCCATGTCCAGGTCGCAGTCAAAAGAGATCACTTCGTCCTCTTCCGTGAGCGTCCTTGCGACAATTTCGCCGGTAGGCGCAACGATCACCGAGTGGCCAAACATCCTGAAGCCATCTTCCCGCCCGCATTTAGCTGTTTCCACCAGCCAGGTTGCGTTCTGGTAGGCCATCGCCTGCGCCATGATAAGGTGGTGATGCACCCGCAGCGGCTCCGGCTCCGCGTAGTGCAGGTTCTCGGCGGGCGTGTTGTAGCCCAGCGTGACCAGCTCGGCTCCCTGCAGAGCGAGCACCCTGAAGGCTTCAGGCCAGCGGCGGTCGTTGCAAATCAACATGCCCACAGCCGCGTTCATGTATTGCCAGACCGGAAATCCTAGATCACCGACTTCGAAGTACTTCTTCTCCAAGTGCTGAAACGGCGCCTCGGGTTTGTGTTCAGCGTGGCCTGGCAAATGGATCTTGCGGTATTTGCCAGCAATGTGGCCATCGGGGCGGACAAGGATGGAAGTGTTAAAGCGCCGTATCTCGCCATTTGCGTCCACGGCCTTTTCGGCATATCCGATCGAGAACCCGACCGAC
>DATLGV010000719.1:0-4462 GCA_035540275.1 Acidovorax sp.
AGGTAGTGCAACGTGTGGGTGATGTCGCCCACCGAGAACTCGTCCAGCGCCTGCTCGTAGTACGCGTCGATCTTGGGCCGCGCCTTGACGAGCCACACCATGCGCCCGGACTCGGTCATCTTGATCAGGCGGGAGCGGCGATCCTTTTCATCGGTCTCCATGCAGATGTGGCCGTCGCGCTCCAGACGCCCGATCACCCCCGCAAGGTTCTGGCGACTGACTAACAGGTAACGCGCCAGCTCATTCACCCCCATGCCCTGCTGCGCTTCCTCGCGCGACAAGGCGCCGAGCACCGCCCATTGCTGCGTGGTCAGGCCCTCGCTCTCCACCGCGCGCGAACCGGTCTTATGCAACAAATTAGCGCATTGATACAGCCGAAAAAACAGCCGGTTTGCCAGCTCCATGCGGGCAATCTGAGCTTTGGAGTCTATGGAGTGCATGCGTGATGTTCTCGTGATTCTTCAGGTGCAACAAAGGTCGCAATCAAGTCAATACATTGTCTCACTACAACGTCCATTCAACACTACATCACGGCCTGCCAACCAACCCCGTCTTTGTTTATCCATTTTTTACTGGATGAGTTCATGAACCTGATACGCACCGAAATCGTCGGCGATGTGCTGCTGATTGAAATCCACAACCCACCGATCAATGCGGGCTCACAGGCCGTGCGCCAGGGCCTGCAGAACGCAATCACGCAACTGGCCAGCGACCCCGCGCTGCGTGCAGGCGTGATCATGGGAGGCGGCAACACCTTCATCGCCGGGTCGGACCTGCGCGAGTTCGGCCAGCCTCTGCTTGCTCCGCAACTGCCTGAGGTGCTGGCCAATATCGAAGCCTGCGTCAAGCCTGTGGTGGCAGCGCTGCACGGCGCCGCACTGGGTGGCGGCCTGGAGCTGGCCCTGGCCTGTGATGCACGCGTGGCGCTGGCAGGCACCGTAGTAGGACTGCCAGAGACGACGCTGGGCATCATCCCCGGTGCCGGTGGAACGCAGCGCCTGCCACGGCGCACAGGCCTCGTGCGCGCACTGCAGATGGTATGCAGTGGTGAACGCCTGCAGGCAGAGGCCGCCCATGCACTGCGACTGGTGGATCAAGTGGTCGTCTGCGACCTTCAGGCACATGCGGTGGCGCTGGCACGTACGCTGACGGGCAAGTGCCGCATCAGCGAAGAGACGGTACCTGCAGAAGATGCGGCAACGGTCCAGCACGCAGAACAAGCGGCCCTGCGCGCGGGCAAGCACCGCCCTGCCATAGTGGCAGCCATCGAGGCCGTCAAGAATGCAGCCAGCAAGCCTTTTGCAGAGGGGCTGACACAAGAGCGCAGCATGTTCCAGCAATTGCGCGTGTCACCCGAGGCCTTTGCGCTGCGCTACCAGTTCTTTGCCGAACGCGATGCCGCGCGCCTGTCTGCCGATGCACAGGCCACGCCGCGCCCAGTCCAGACCGTGGCCCTCATCGGTGCAGGGACCATGGGCACCGGCATTGCCATTGCCGCACTGGATGCGGGCCTGGCCGTGGTGCTGCTGGAGCAGGAGGAAGGGGCCCTGGCGCGGGGCCACCAGCGCGTGGTGGCCCACTACGCGGGCCGCGTAGCGGCAGGCAAGCTCACGGCCAGCGCGGCCGCCAGCCACCAGGCGCGCCTGGTGCCCAGCACCGACTGGAGCCTGCTGGGCCGGGCCGATCTGGTGATTGAGGCGGTGTTTGAAGATCTGGCTGTCAAGCAAGAGGTGTTCCACCAGATCGACGTCCATGCTCGGCCCGGTGCTGTGCTGGCCACCAACACCTCATACCTGGATGTGGACGCCATCGCCAACGCCACCGGCCGCCCGCAGGACGTGCTGGGCCTGCATTTCTTCAGTCCCGCCCATGTGATGAAGCTGCTGGAGGTGGTGCGCGGCACAAAAACCGCGCCCGACGCACTGGCCACTGGCATGGCGCTGGGCAAGCAGCTGCGCAAGATGCCGGTGCTGTGCGGCAACGCCTTTGGCTTTATTGGCAACCGCATCTACAACGCTTATCGCACACAGTGCGAGTTCATGCTCGAAGACGGCGCCTGGCCGGAGGACGTGGACCAGGCCTTGCAGGCGTTTGGTTTCGCCATGGGGCCGTTCAGCGTGGCCGACCTGTCGGGCCTGGACATCGCCTGGCGCATGCGAAAATCCCAAGCCGCCACCCGCCACCCAGGCGTGCGTTATGTCGCAATCCTGGACCATCTGTGCGAACACGGCCGCCTGGGCCGCAAGACCGGTGCGGGCTACTACACCTACACCGAAGGTCGCCAGCACACCACCACGGATGCCACCGTGCGCGACATCATCGAGACCGCCTCTGTCCAGCGCGGACTGATACGCCGTCCGCTGAGTGCCGCCGAGATCCGGCGTCGCGCACTGCTGGCCATGGTCAACGAAGCCGCGCTGCTGCTGGCCGAAGGCGTGGCCCAGCGTGCCAGCGACATCGACGTGGTGCTGGTGCAAGGGTACGGCTTTCCTCGCTGGGAGGGCGGCCCTGTGTTCTGGGCACGGCAGCAGCAGCGCGCGCAGCTGGAGGGCGAACTGCGACAACTGGCTGCCAGATCCGGACACGGTTTTCGCGTGGCCGACCTCACCCCTTTGCTGAACCCTTGAACATTTCTTGGAGACAAACCCATGAGCCAACCCCAAGCCTTTATCTGCGACGCCATCCGCACCCCCTTCGGCCGCTACGGCGGCGCGCTCAGCAGCGTGCGCACCGACGACCTGGGCGCCATCCCCATCAAGGCGCTGATGGACCGCAACCCCGGCGTGGACTGGGCGGCCGTGACCGACGTGCTCTACGGTTGCGCCAACCAGGCCGGTGAAGACAACCGCAACGTGGCCCACATGAGCAGCCTGCTGGCGGGCCTGCCGATGGACGTGCCCGGCGCCACCATCAACCGCCTGTGCGGCTCTGGCCTGGATGCCGTGGGCACGGCTGCACGCGCGATCAAGTCTGGTGAGGCGGGCCTGATGATTGCGGGCGGCGTGGAAAGCATGAGCCGCGCGCCCTTCGTCATGCCCAAGGCCGAGAGCGCCTTCAGCCGCAATAACGCGGTGTACGACACCACCATCGGCTGGCGCTTCGTCAACAAGCTGATGAAGGAAAAGTACGGCGTCGATTCCATGCCCGAAACTGCCGAGAACGTGGCCACCGACTTCAAGATCGAGCGCGAAGCCCAGGACCGCATGGCCCTGCGCAGCCAGCTCAACGCAGTGGCCGCCATCAAGGCGGGCCACCTGGCGCGCGAGATCGTGCCTGTGCACATTCCGCAGAAGAAGGGCGATGCCCTCATCGTCAGCCAGGACGAACACCCCCGCGAGACCAGCCTGGAAGCGCTGGCCAAGCTCAAGGGCGTGGTGCGGCCCGATGGCACGGTGACGGCGGGCAACGCATCGGGCGTGAACGACGGCGCCTGCGCGCTGCTGCTGGCCGATGAAGCCAACGCTGCCAAGTACGGCCTCAAGCCCCGCGCCCGCGTGGTGGGCATGGCCACCGCTGGCGTGGCCCCGCGCATCATGGGCTTTGGCCCCACGCCCGCCACGCTGAAGGTGCTGGCACAAACGGGCCTGACCATCGACCACATGGACGTGATCGAGCTGAACGAAGCCTTTGCCGCCCAGGGCCTGGCCGTGCTGCGCGCGCTGGGCATCCAGGACGACGATGCGCGCGTGAACGCCTGGGGCGGCGCCATTGCACTGGGCCACCCGCTGGGTGCCAGCGGCGCGCGCCTGGTCACCACCGCCGTCAACCGCCTGCACGAACACGCCGGCCGCTATGCGCTGTGCACCATGTGCATTGGCGTCGGCCAGGGCATTGCCATCATCCTGGAGCGCGTGTAGCCAAACTCCACGGTCGGGGATGAGCGCCGCCCAGCATTGCTCGCGCGCTGGAGGGCCGGTCGCTCAGGGGTCAGGCCGGCGCCAGTGCCCGGCCGCTGGACGACGCCTTCATCTCCTTGCGCAGCGCCACCGCGTCGCGCGACTGGGCGGGCGCCGAGGCGTCGATGCGGAACACCTGCACGGTCTCGGTCATGGTCTGCGCCTGGCCGTTGAGCTGCATGGCGGAGGCCGCGTTCTCTTCCACCAGCGCGGCATTCTGCTGCGTGATGGTGTCGAGTTGCGCCACCGCCGAGTTGACCTGCGAGATACCGCTGAGCTGCTCGTTGGAGGCGCTGTGGATCTCGCCGATCAGCGTGTTCACCCGGCGCACCAGCTCCAGTGACTCGGCCATGGTCTTTTGCGCACCATCGGTTTTTTCGTGGCCCTCGGTGACCTTGGTGGCCGAGTCGTCGATGAGCTGGCGGATCTCCTTGGCGGCCGAGAGCGTGCGATGCGACAGGCTGCGCACCTCCGCGGCGACCACTGCGAAGCCCCGCCCCTGATCCCCTGCCCGTGCAGCCTCCACCGCAGCGTTCAAGGCCAGGATGTTGGTCTGGAAGGCGATG